>CALIIW010000022.1 GCA_938018185.1 uncultured Saprospiraceae bacterium | reverse complement strand
TGTTTTGAAGACCTTAATGGTTCAATTGATGTAGATGTCCTTGGAGGTACTGCTCCATATACATTCTTATGGAGCAATGGGGACATAACAGAAGATCTATTAAATATTAATGCAGGTTTATATAATCTGACAGTTACAGATGCGAATGGTTGCCAAGCAAGTTTAGGAGAAACAGAATTGGGAGAACCTACCTTATTAGAAATTGATATTTTCATTTCTGAGATATCTTGTTATAATGGATCAGATGGTGTATTAGATCTCGTTTTTAATGGCGGCGTCTCACCTTATACTTTTGTTTTCTCAAATGGAGAAACCTTTGATGGTTTACAAAATAATGAAGCGCTTAGTTTTACAGCGCTTGCAGCGGGAACATTTTCTGGAACACTTACAGATGCCAACGGCTGTATGACAACAATGTCAACAACTTTTGTGAATCCTCTTGAATCGGAAATCTCCTTGATGGTAAATAATCCACTTTGTCATGGAGAAACAGGAACAATTGTATTAGAAATTTTTGACTTTGAAAACCCGGTCTTTAGTTGGTCTGATGGTTCGACGAACCCTATCTTAACTGCAGTTGCGGGAGTATATGATGTCACCGTAAGCAATGCCGCGGGTTGTGAGTTCCTATTGGAAAATACAGAAATTTTTGATCCGGAAATCCTAGATTTTGAAATAACAATATTGCAAAATCCTACTTGCGAAGATGAACTTGGTGGAGCAATAGAACTGAATATTTCTGGTGGGTCTTTAAATTATCTTGTTACAGATGGATTGGGGTCAACTAATGCATTAAGTACAGAAACCAATTATAATATCTCAGGCTATGGCCTTGGCTCATACTTAATAAATATTCAAGATGACAATGGATGCTTGGTACAAAAAAGCATAGAATTTTCTATAGCAGATGGACCACAAGTTACAATTACCAATACAATTAATCCAAGTTGTTTTGGCTTTGATGATGGTTCTATTGATATTGAAGTATCACAGGGGCTTGCTCCTTATACTTTTCTATGGAGTAATGGAAGTACAAGTCAGAATATTTCAAATCTTGCAAATGGTAACTTCACAGTGACCATCACAGATGCCAATGGTTGTGAGGCTATTGCCTCAGCAAGTGTGCAGAGCAATGGTTTGATTGAAGCAGATTTTCTCTTTCAAGATAATTATTGTCCAGGTGGAAATATGGGAGAAATCACAACATTTACTTCTGGTGGTGCAGGTGATTATACTTATGCTTGGTCCAATGGAGCTACTACAGCTAATATCTCTAATTTAGTTGCAGGTTTTTATGATCTTACTATCACAGACGCAGCTGGTTGTACGCTAGTTTATTCGGGGCTAGATGTATTTGATCAAGCGGGCATGCTTGTGAATGCCACGATTTTAGATCAAACTTGCAGTGGCTCACAAAATGGAGTTATTAATTTAACAATAGAAAATGGAATGGCACCTTATTTTTTCCAATGGTCAAATGGATTTCAAACACAAAATGCAACTGGTCTTGGTCAGGGAGTTTATTCTGTAACAATTACCGATAGTGCTGGTTGCACAGTGACTGCAAATGGCTATACAATCACAGAGCCAGCGGGTATGGAAGTTGGTACAAATATTACAGCAATACCTACTTGTCAAAATCAATTTGGAGGTGGGGCTGGTGCTGTAGTTGGCGGTGGACAAAGCCCTTATACCTTTGCTTGGTCAAATGGGGCAACTGGACAAAATGCAACAGGCTTCGCTGCAGGGACACATGTGGTTACTGTTACGGATGCTATAGGTTGTACTGAAACAGCAACTGTAACGCTTTCACAAGTCGATGGACCGAATGTGGTTTTGGCAAATTCTTTTAATCCAAACTGTCCTGGACAAGCCAATGGTTCTCTAGATATTAGTGTTTCTGGAGGGCAAGCTCCTTATAGCTTTGTATGGAGTAATGGAATGACAACAGAGGATATTTCAAATATCATAGCTGGAACATATAATGTTACCGTTACAGATATGAATGGATGTGGAGCAGAATTGGGAGTCATCAATTTAACGGAACCAAGTGAAATTGTTTCAACAACAATAAGTGCCTTTAGCCCTGGTTGTGATAGAACGGATGATGGTTCAATAGATATTTCTGTATCTGGAGGAACCTCACCTTATACCTATGCTTGGAGTAATGGTGCTATGGATCAAGATTTAACTGGACTTGAGGGAGGTAGCTATCTGCTAACGATCACTGATGCAAATGGATGTATGAAGATGGTGGGACCTTTTGAATTAAATATTGCAGATCCTATTGTTTTGGAAACAAGTTCAACAGCGGAGTCATGTGGTAATACGGATGGTACTGCATCTGTTCAAATAACAGGAGGTACTAGCCCATTTAGCTTCTCTTGGTCTAATGGAGCAAATACTCAAAATTTAACTGGTGTGACCAGTGGCTTATACACGGTCCTAGTAACTGATGCCAATGGATGTCAAAAGGAATCTGAAGTATTGGTGAATAGTACAGGTGGACCTTTAGCTATGCTAGATGGATTCATTCCAATAGAATGTGCCGGAGATGCTAGCGGAGGCGTACAAATAAGCGTTTCCGATGGTGCTGGAAATTATACTTTCCAATGGTCAAACGGCATGACTACTGAGGATATTTCTGGTTTGTCTGCAGGTATTTATTCTGTGACTATTACGGATACAAACGGTTGTTCTTTCATAGCTGGACCTTTTGATTTGGAAGAACCATCTCCTTTGACTTATGTGATTATGCAAAGTTCTGAAAGCTGTAAAGGCGGTGACGGATCTGCATCTATTGACGGATCAGGAGGTATTCCACCTTATGTTTTTGAATGGAGTAATGGAGCTACAAGTCAAAATATTACAGATTTAGAAGCAGGTGAATATGCTGTTACCCTTACGGATGCATTAGGTTGTACAGTAGATGGTTTCACCACTGTTGAAGGAGCAGATGCTTTTGTTGTTGTTACTGAATTTATTCAAGAGCCAAATTGTTTTGGAGAGAATAGTGGGATACTAAATGTCCTAGTTAGTGGAGATACGGAACCTGTAAGTTTTGAATGGAGCAATGGTTCAACTACTCAGAACCTAGAAAATATTGGTGCAGGAAGTTATAGTGTAACTGCAACAGATGCAAATGGTTGTACAGGAATGTTTGGTCCATTTATCTTGGGTCAACCCGAACAAATTGTAGCCAATATTACAAGCGTAAATGCGACTTGCGGAGAAGCAGATGGATCAGCAACTGTAGAAGTTACAGGTGCAGTTGGCGCATTGACTTTTGAATGGAGCAACGGAGCAAATGGTGCAGAAGTTTCTGACTTATCTACAGGGGAGTACTCTGTAGTCATTACAGATGAAAATGGATGTTCTATTGAAGAAGCAATAAGTATTAGCAGCTTTGGAGGGCCAAGCATCGAATTAGATGAAGTAAGGTCTATTAGTTGTAATGGAGGAATTGATGGTGAAATTTTCATCAATGTAACTGATGGTGCAGCACCTTTTAGTTTTGAATGGTCCAATGGAGCAACAAGTCAAAATGTCTCAGATCTAAATGCTGGAACATACATCGTAACTGTTACTGATGTGAATGGTTGTGTTACTGTTTCGGACATGCTACTGGTAGAAGAGCCAGAAGCACTTGTTATTGTAGGAGAATCCTTTGATGTATCCGAAATGGGCGAAAATGATGGTTCAGTTTCAATTGAAATATCGGGAGGTACGCCTGATTACAGCATAGTATGGAGTACGGGTTTGACTGTTCCAGAAATTATTGGGCTAGCACCAGGAACTTACAGCGTAACAGTAACAGATAAAAATGGCTGTCAAGAGATGGCAGAATTCGTAATAGAAGGTGGTCCAAATGCGCTAGCTGATGTTGATGGATTAATTTCATTTTCATCATTTCCAAATCCAACGACAGGGCTCGTCCATATAAAAATTGATCTAGAACAAGCTATGGATTCTAATATAGAAATCTATAATGCCGTTGGCCTTCTTATAGATCGAATTTCTAATCTGCGCGCTTCAAATATTCACCAACAAATTGATCTGACCAAAGAACCAGATGGATTGTATTTTGTGAAATTGAAATTAGGAAAAGAAATCCATGTAGAAAGAATTTTCAAAGGACAGTAAGGGGAATAAAATAAAGGAGAGAAAATTAAAAATTTTTCTCTCCTTTATTTTATTCGATTAATCGAGCATTCTAGCAAGCAAGCATTCGAATTTTCGAACAATATAACGATCAGTGTGTTTCTGAAGCTTGCCGCCAAGCCCCCGTGCGAAGATAGCTTCTGAAACATTTAAAGCCCCCAAAATAAATGCTCGAAAAAACAAACATTCGAATACACCAAAAAACTATGAACTATAAACTAACCACCCCCCTTCATATCCAAAGCCACATCAATAATCATATCCTCCTGACCACCAACCATCTTGCGCTTTCCAAGTTCTTCTAAAATGGCGCGGGATTCCAGACCATATTTCTTGGCGGCATTATCTGCATGCAGTAAAAAACTGGAATACACCCCAGCGTATCCAAGAGTCAAAGTTTCACGATCAACGCGGACTGGCTTTACTTGAATAGGACGAATCATGTCATCCGCGGCATCCATTAATTTATAGAGATCCGAGTTCTGTTCAACACCCATTTTATTTAATACTGCTATTAGCACTTCCAAGGGACAATTGCCAGCGCCAGCACCCATTCCCGCAAGGGAAGCATCCAGTCTATTGGCACCATGCTGCATCGCAACAACGGTATTGGCAACACCAAGAGAAAGATTGTGGTGACAGTGGATCCCTACTTCTGTATCAGAATCGAGTACATCCTTAAACGCCTTGATACGATCAGCCACGCCGTCCATCATTAAAGCACCAGCGGAATCCGTTACGTAAACACAGTCGGCTCCGTATGATTCCATCAGCTTTGCTTGTTCCGCAAGTTTAGCCGGCTCATTCATATGTGCCATCATCAGAAAGCCGCCTACATCCATGCCTAGCTTCTTGGCTGCTTCAATGTGCTGCTGTGATATATCAGCTTCTGTGCAGTGCGTTGCAATACGTACTGATTCTACACCTAGATCTCTGGCTCTTTTCAAATCATGAATGGTTGCTATGCCAGGCAAAAGCAGGGTAGTAAGCTTTGCATGTTTAAGCTTGCCAGCAATTCCTTCCAACCAATCCCAATCCGTATGTGCACCAAAACCATAATTAAAAGAACCACCCATCAATCCGTCTCCGTGTGAAATTTCTATTGCATCAACTTTTGCCTCATCTAAGGCAATGGCAATAGTTTCAATTTGCTCTTTTGAATATTGATGACGGATTGCATGCATGCCATCTCTAAGCGTTACATCTTGTATATATATTGGTTTCATATTGTTTGTAATTTGCAGAGTTTTTCTCCAGTTGCCAATGCCGCTGAAGTCATAATGTCTAAATTGCCAGCATACTCAGGCAAGTAGTGTCCAGCGCCTTTAACTTGCAGAAGCACAGTTGTTTTTAGTCCATGTCTTAAACCCAAACCTTCGATAAATACCGGAGCTGATTCTGGGATGTCATCAAATTGAACTTCCTGATGCAAGCTATATCCTGGTACGTATTTTTGTACTTCTTTTACCATTTTATGGATGCTTTCACGAATGGCTTCTCGGTCTCCTTGCTCACTCAAGGTGAAGACAGTATCTCTCATGACCATAGGTGGCTCGGCAGGGTTTAAAATGATAATTGCCTTGCCTTTTTCCGCACCACCCACTTTTTCTATTGCCAAGGAAGTCGTTTCCGTAAACTCATCTATGTTAGCTCTCGTACCAGGTCCAGCTGACTTACTAGCAATGGAAGCCACGATTTCTCCGTAATGCACTTTTGCTACTCTAGATACGGCTGCGACCATCGGAATGGTAGCTTGTCCACCACAAGTCACCATATTTACGTTCTTCTCATCAAGGCCTTCTTCAAAGTTGACAGGTGGTACGAGATAAGGTCCTATGGCAGCGGGTGTTAAGTCAATGATTCTTTTATCAGGATATTGTTTTACAAATTCATAATTGTAATGATGTGCCTTGGCAGAAGTAGCATCAAATATTATTTTGATATCTGTCCATTCTGGCATTTCAACCAAACCTTTAATGCCTTCATGACAGGTTTTAACACCCATTCTTTTCGCTCTGGCGAGACCATCAGATTCAGGATCAATGCCCACAAAAACAGACATTTCCAATTCCGTTGAAGTACGCATTATTTTAATCATTAGATCGGTACCGATATTTCCTGAACCAATGATTGCGACCTTTGTTTTTCCCATATTCTTTGATTGATTGCTTCCTGTTCTAGCAATTTGTAAAATGATTGCTAAAAGTAAGTAGTATTTTTTCTATATCTTAGATTATGCACATTAAAATTGCTTTCTTATTCTTATGTTGCTTTTTTGTGTTCATGTTGCTTAATCAGTAAGAAATAGGCTTAATTGATAAAAGTATTGCTTCATGATCCGTTAAATAATTGGGATAAACTCCAAGGAAATTTCAATATTATAATGGAAAGACCAGTCATAGCCTATTAAAAATAACAGTGGATCAAAAAGCAAAAGATATACTATTTAAAACTTTTTGGTCAACATCTGGTTGGACTGAAAATAGAGATATAGAATTGGAGAAATTTGAATATGCAAAATCTAAAGGATTAATGTTTGACCCTATAGAAATTAGCCATGATAAAATTATTAGTTCAATTCTTGATAATTTCAAAGAAACAAAAAAGAAAGAAATAGTAAATGGTTTTATATCAAGTCTTAGCTCAAGAAATTTAAAATATAGATCATTCCTTTCAAGCTTTGCAATAGGAAGAGTAATTCAACACCATAATTATTCCACATCTAATGGAAGATCATGCGAAGTATGTGGGCTTTATGAAAGTTCTCTTGAGAAAATTGACCTTAATGTTTTGAATTTTGAAAAATTAAAGTGGGGAGGAGTCAGATTAATGCGATTAGAATATATTTATTTTGACTTACTTCAGATAAGAAAAATAGAATTTCCAGAGCCAACAGTTGAAGACAGAACTATTCTCGAAAATCTTCAAGATTTGATTTTAAATTCTGAATTGGAAGAAAGACCAAGACAGATAGAAAAGAAGATGCGTAAATTAATAAAATCTAATGCTTATGAACGAGAAGTAATATTAAATATATTTGGCGTTTGTGGAATTCTTGAAACTGAAAATCAAAAGGGGTTCTTCAAAAATTACATTCCTCAAGAGAAAAGGGAAATAAGACCTGTTAATAAAACTGATTGGTCTTATCCGGTTGATTGGTGGCAAGGTAAATATGGAATAAATGAAAACGCGTGGAACTATTATTTTAAATGATAATTTTTTAAATTAATCAAACCATTGAATTAGAATTGGCCTACAACAAAACAATAGTTGTTTTATCTTGAAATTTTCTCTTTTAGTAGATGTCAGACCTAACAGTCGCCCCAAGAGAAAAAGGCCTAAGTTTACTTCGCTTTTAAAAGAAAAGCATTAAAAATTAAAGCTCCAAAGATTTGACCATACGGCCTTTTTCATGCTAATAACCAAGGGTAAGAACAATAGATTCTAATAGCAATATTTAAAAAAGTAGTAAAGCGACCTTTAGGGATGACTAGATTTTTGGTACTTTTCATCAATGGAAAAGTACGAACCAGTTACACAGACTTAAGTACTTTTCAATAGCGACCAATTTTGGTTTGATATGAATAAAATTTGAAAATGTAGAGAAAATCCTGTGTACAACTTCAAGTAATAACAAACATGTTCTTTTTTTGAAATAGAATATATATGTTATATTCAAATTAATTAAAATCGCTTTCAAGATTACTACATTAGAAGCTAATATTTCCAATTAACATAAGAAGCATAGAGGCATGTCTTTATGCTTCCTAAGTAATCTCAATTCTTCATCAATTTTTTTTCACTATCTTCACAAAGAATCCAATATAAAGTAATATAAAAACGAAATACCCATGCAAAATTACCTCCGACTGCTATGCCTTATCCCAGGCCTATTATTCCTTTTGAGCTCAAAGGCTCAAATCACAGCAAATGATGAAGTCCCCGAAGTAAATGATTTTTTCAGATATGGTGTCAATCCTTCTTATTACCCGAATTGGGGAAATCTCGATACAACATTAGCAAACATAGCAGCTGGAAACCCTGAGGTAGGTGTTGCTGGAGCAGGTTGTAAAGCTTGGCGGGCCACTTTGCCAGAATGGTTTATCAATCAATTTGGAAATAACGTGCGAACCTTTGCTTTTGAGCATTATGAAAAATTAGGTATGACAAATCATACCGTTTTCCTGGAAGGTCCTCAGCCCGATCACATCGATCAAACCGAATATTGTGCAGGAACACCTTCTGTAATCTTTAAGGATCTTTACCTAGACATTTGGGACAATGGCGAAAATGGGACACCAGTTAATGACAATAATCATTATGCATTGTATTGTTATAATGTTGCTACAACCTATTCGCAATATGTCAAATTTTGGGAGATATGGAACGAGCCTGATTTTTCATCCAGTCCGCTTGCTTATGCAGAGATAGGCACTCCAGGCAATTGGTGGGAGAATGATCCGGATCCTTGCGATATGCTGATTAAGGCTCCGATTTACAATTATATTAGAATGCTTCGTATTTCTTATGAAGTGATCAAATCAGTAGACCCTGAGGCCTTTATTACGACCGGAGGAATTGGTTATCCAAGTTTCCTGCACGCAATAATGAGAAACACAGACAACCCTGATAATGGTGAGGAGAGTAATGACTATCCTTTGACTGGAGGAGCTTATTTTGACGCGGTCTCCTATCACCAATATCCTCACATTGACAATTGCTATAGAATAGGCTGGAACAATGAGATTCAAAATTTTGACTTCCGTAGACATTCAGATGGAGCAGCAGATTGTTTGGTCGAAAGAAAAGGAGATTACCAATCTGTTTTAGCAGAATTTGGCTATGATGGAAGTACCTACCCACAAAAAGAATACATTATTACGGAATCAAACCTTCCCCGTAAGGGAATATTTGGAGGAGATGAAAACTTTGGTAATGATGAATTGCAACGTAATTGGATTATAAAAGCATGCATTCGTGCACAACAAAATGATATCAGCCAATTCCATATTTACCGTCTTGGAGAAGTTGAAGATTACGAAACAGCCACTTTTGAATTTGCTTTGATGGGCTTGTATAAAAATTTAAATGCTTCTGCTCCTTATTCTCAAGAATATACGGATGAAGGCATAGCCTATCGCACGATGTCGGAAGAAATATTTGGCTACCACGTGGATCATCAAACAACCGCCGCAATGGATCTACCTGATGGTGTAGAAGGTGCTGCCTTTGTGAATGATGCTGGCGAATATAAATATGTTCTTTGGGCAAGAACTGAGACAGACACTTCTGAAGATGCTTCAGCTGTGTATAGTTTTCCAAGTTCTTTCGGTTTAAATATATTGACTGCTAAATCTTGGTCGAGTTCTGTAGATGGTACAGAAACTTCCATTGCAAATACAGAAATAATGTTGACAGGTTCTCCATTGTTTTTGACATTAAGTGGAGTGATAGAGCCCAATGAAGTAGAAGTAGTTTTGGAAGTGCAAAACCTAAGTTGTGCTGGCGGAGACGATGGTAGACTAGAAGCGATTGCAACTGGTGGCGAAAGTCCTTATTCTTATTTGTGGTCCAATGGAGAGACTACTTCTTTTATTGACGGCTTAGCTGCAGGTAACTACTCTGTTGAAGTGACAGATGCTAATGGAACAGTTACGGTATCAAGCGCTGAAGTTACGGAGCCGATAGAAGAAGTTTATGAATTATATGTGGTCGAAAGATTGTCCTGTGATAATGAAGCAGTGTGGGTTTATTATACACATACAGATAATGTAGACTATACTGTTGGAGTTTTTACAGAGCCGGGTGATTATATTGAAATTGTAGAACTAGAAAATGGATGCAATATAAAAGTTCAATTTACCATAATTCAAAATGTATCTATAACAATATCCGATATACCTGAGTCTTTTAGTTTCGATTGGGTTTCTTGTTCGGAGGATGCCGTCATATCAGCTTTTTTAGATGGAGGAAATTCTTCAATGGGTTTTGAATATTATTATGAATGGTCAACCGATGACGGATTGATCCTGTCGGGTGGAGGAAACTCTCCAATTGTTGAAATTGGAAGGGCTGGTACCTATACACTCAATGTTATAAATACAACAAATTTCTGTTCTGCTGAAAGTTCAACTCTTGTTACCGTGAATTTTTCACCAACGGATGTGGATATAACAGGAGCAGTTGTAACAGATGCCTTAGGTAATACAAGCACGGGCTCAATTATACCAAATGTTTCTGGAGGGGTGGCACCATTTACCTATGAATGGAGCAACGGTTCTACTACTCAATCCATTTATGACCTACTCCCAGGTACCTACGGACTTACAGTGACAGATGCAGAAGCTTGTGAAGTTGTTAGAGCTTATACGGTCGAAGAAGATTCAATTATGCCTGGTGATCTTGTTATCCAATTTTTAGTTTCTGAGATTTCATGCGCAGGCTCAGCTGATGGTCAAATTGCTGTTACAAATATTATTGGAGGTACAGCACCTTATGAATATGATTGGTCTACTGGAGACAATGGACTTGAATTATCAGATTTAGGTCCTGGAGAATATGCCTTGACTGTGACTGATGCAAATGGTGCCACAGCCTCTAGATCAGTTATTTTAATCGATCCATCACAAATAGTAATTAGCTTTATAGCTGAAGATAAAATCACCTGCTTTGATGATGAGGTTAATGTTATTTACACGCATTCAAACGGCGAAACCTTTGATCTAGGAACTTATACAAATCCAGGGACTTATAATGTCCCAATTCAAATTATGGGAGCATGTGATATTATCATTTCACTTACCATAATAAATGACAGAGTGTATCCAATAGCGAATGCAGGAATGGCAATAGATAAATTTGGCACAAGTTGCGATGAAGTTGAATTTTTGGCTACTTTAAATGGTGGACTTTCTTCGACGGGTCCTGAAATTGATTATTGGTGGAGGACATTTGACGGAGAGATTGTAGGTCCTGATGATGAAATAACTTGCCAAGTTAGTCAGTCAGGAACGTATACCTTGCTTGTAATAAATACAGAAAACGGATGTGTTTCAGATGATGAGGTGCTTGTTGAATTCAACAATACTATTTCTGATCTAGAAATCGGCGAGGCGGATATACAAAACGCTGGTTCAAATAATGATGCCGGGTCTATAACTCCTACAATTAGTGGAGGAGTACCTCCTTATCTATATGAATGGAGTAATGGTGCCACGACAAGCTCAATTAATAACTTGCCAGCAGGTACCTATACCCTCATAGTAACTGATGCGCTCGGCTGTTTGAGAGAAAAGGTTTTTGAAATACTAGAAGGCTCCACTTCATTGGACGAGGTATCAAAGAAATCTGTTGTCAAATTTTTCCCAAATCCGAGTTCTGGATTGATTCAAGTTCATTCGAGCGATCTGCTTCAGAATTTGAGGCTTTATAATTTATCAGGACAAGAAATTTGGAGACATGAAAGTATTGAAAAAGAGGGTCTTTTGATCAAGTTGGATCTTCAGTTTTTAGAAAGTGGCTGTTATTTGTTGAAGTACAAAACAGATAAAAATTTAGGTGTTGAAAAAATAATGATATTCTAAATTTTGATTTAATTATTGACGAAAAAAGAGTCCTTATTTCATATTTGAATTAAGGACTCTTTTTTGAATATTTAAATGCTTTTTAAACTAATTCTGTTCAGTAATGATTTAAACCTTTTAATGACTTTATTACTGTTTTAACAAATAGTTTAACTTACTTTGAAAGGATTAGGGCAGATTTGTCATTAACTTGAAACATCTTAAATTAATAAACAAATATGAAAAATTACTTTTTCTTTTTAGTTATGACTATTACACTCGTGTCATGCTCTAAAAGAAATGCTCAAACAGGTGAGCAGATAAATAAAAGTTCCAAAATAGCAGTTGCTGACAAACCAACAGATACTTCCAATTATTATATATCTGATAGTAGTATAAATCTTAAAAGTGCTTATGCTGCTGATACGCTAGTGTTTGATAATGCCAAGTCCTTAGAATATCTTGTAGCTGCACAAGGAGAAACCAATGGGGTAATTAAATTACATACTTTGAAAGATTATAAGAAGGAACACTATATCATTTTTAAAAACGGTGTAGTTACAAACGAGCAACACGAGATTATTCCAGGAATTTATCACATTGATATTGTAAGTATGGATAGTGAAAAGTTAAAAAGGCACTATAAAAAAATGCTAAAAGTAACAAAGTGAGTCTAGTTAGTAAAAAGGCAAAAGCTTTAAAATGGCAAGGGTAAAACCCAATGGAATGGACTTAAAAGTTATTTTAAAATTCGTGATGACATTTCAGTTGAAAATGAACTTAGAACAAATAGTCAGAATCTTGATAATGATAGGAAGTAAAAAGGGGCATTCCGAAGTAAGCCCAAAAACGCCAGAGGCGTGACATTATTATAGCCAGTGTGCAAACACTGGGTACAAGAATGACCTGAATTCATTTGGCGGGATTTTTTTTTTAAATCATGACAAATGGCTTTCAAGGATAACCTTGTTTTTCGTGCATTATCGTTAGAAAGGAGGTAAAGAATTTAAATTACACAAGTATCAAAAGTTGATTTCAATGGTTTAAGTTTTATCTGACAATCCCTAAGTTATTAAACAGCTAGCCCTTTCATCTCAACTACAAAAAGTCATTAATCATATTCTCCAAAAGCTCTTGTCTGCCACTAAGCTGTCTTGGCTCTTTTTGCTTTGCAGCCAATTTGGCCATCTGATTCAAAGTCATCTTACCGGTTTCAAATTTCTTTCCATTTCCTTTGTCAAAAGAACTATAACGCTGTTTTATAATTTTTTTATAATCAGATTCCTTCCATATTTTTTCTGCTGTAAGTAAAGCTCTAGCAAAAGCATCCATGCCACCTATGTGTGCATAGAAAATATCTTCAAGATCAGTTGAGTTTCTTCTAGTCTTTGCATCAAAATTAACACCACCACCTTTCAGGCCTCCAGCTTGTAAGAAAACCAACATGGCTTCGGTTAGTTCAAAGAGGTCCATCGGGAATTGATCTGTATCCCAACCATTTTGGTAATCGCCACGATTGGCATCCATAGACCCTAGCGCATTAGCATTGGCTGCTACCTGAAGTTCATGCGCAAAGGTATGGGAAGCTAGCGTTGCATGATTGACTTCGATGTTTAGTTTGAAGTCATCCATTAAATTGTATTCTCTCAAAAATCCCAAGACCGTGGCTGCATCAAAATCATATTGGTGTTTGGAAGGTTCCATGGGTTTAGGTTCTATGAAAAAAGTTCCTTTGAATCCTTGCTTGCGCGCATAATCTTTTGCCATGTGTAGAAAGCGAGCCATATGGTCCAGCTCTCTTTTCATATTTGTGTTTAGCAGACTCAAATAGCCTTCTCTACCTCCCCAAAAAACGTAGTTTTCTCCTTTTAATTTTATGGTTACATCAAGTGCATTTTTGACTTGAGCAGCTGCATGTGCTACTACTTCAAAGTTAGGATTAGTCGCAGCACCGTTCATGTATCTTGGATGTGAAAACAAGTTAGCTGTTCCCCAAAGTACTTTTGTTTTTTGCGACCTCATTTTCTTCAAAAGATAGTCCGAAATGTTTTCCAGTCTTTCTTTGGACTCCTTAAGGCTGCTTGCCTCTTCGATCAAATCAAAGTCATGAAAACAGAAGTAGTTTATTCCAATTTTGTCTAAAAATTCAAAAGCGGCATCGGCCTTGTCCATGGCTCTTTCAAGTGGTGTGTGCCCTATGTTCCATGGAAATATTTTGGTGCCAGCACCAAATGGGTCCCCGCCGGTATTGGTAAAAGTGTGCCAATAGGCAACAGCAAACTTAAAATGCTTTTCCATGCTTTTGCCAAGTACCTTTTGTTTTGGATTGTAGTATTTCAACGAGAAAGGATTTCTAGATTTATTTCCTTCAAATTTAATCTTTGGGATGTGTTTAAAATAGGTTTTTTGCTTTCTCATTTGTTTCTCTTTAGAATATTTTCAAGTTCGTTTTCCCAGTTCAGGTAAGCTATTTTGTAAGCGTCATTCTTCTGTGGTTTAAACACAGCTAATATTTTATTTGCACTAAATGCTTCTTCCATGTTTTTGTAATATTCAATACCAATCCCTGCTGCCTTTGCTGCCCCAATGGCTCCATTCGTTTCAATAATCTCAATGTCAACATCAGTTAAACTGGCAATGGTTTGAGAAAATATTTTTGATTGAAATAAATTGTCCCTGCCTACTTTTAGTGTATTGACCTTTACACCTAATTTTTTTAAAATATTTATACCATACACAAACGAAAAGGCAATGCCTTCTAAGCCCGCTCTGAACAGATGTACTTGCTTATGTTTGTTAAATTGCAAATTTAATATTTGGGCACCAATATTTTTATTCCCTAACATTCTTTCGGCACCATTGCCAAAGGGAATTATTTGCAATCCATCGGAACCAATAGGAATTTGTTGAATCTGTTGTTCCATGTCTTCATATGAAATGCCTTTTTCAGCAATTTGATTCTTTAACCAAGCATATTGAATGCCTGCTCCATTAATGCATAGTAATGCACCGATTCTATTTTCTGTTTCCGTATGATTAATGTGTGCAAAACTATTTATTCTCTCTTCTTCGTCATAATTCAATTGGTCCATGATAGCATAGACTACACCAGAGGTTCCCCCGCTTCCAGCTAATTGACCTGGCTTAAAGACTCCTAGTGACAAGGCATTGTTTGGTTGGTCTCCTGCTCGATATGTTATCGGCGTTCCAATCGCTAGACCAGTTTCTGAAGCAGCGCTTTCATTTATTTTCCCTTGTACTTCAAAGCTTTCACAAAGTGTTGCCAATTTGTTTTTTTCTATTCCGAAATATTCCAGCAATTCAAAACCTGGCTGATGCTTTTTAAAATTCCAAAGTATTCCTTCTGACAAACCCGATAGGGTCGTTTTTACTTCACCAGTAAGTTTCATTGCGATGTAATCACCGGGCAACAAGAATTTGTCCACTTGTTTATAAATTTCTGACTCGTTTTGTTTTACCCAACTAAGTTTAGAGGCGGTAAAATTTCCAGGACCATTTAGATAACTAGGATAGAAGCTGCTTTTATCAAGATCCTTTTTGGCCTTGTTTCCTATTTCTACTGCTCTGCTATCGCACCAAATAATTGCAGGCCGCAAGACTCTTTGATCTTTGTCGATCAAGACCAATCCATGCATCTGGTAAGCTATTCCAATCCCTTTAATTTCAGTAGGATCAATATAAGAAGTGGAGAGCAATTTTGAAGTAAGTGTTTTAAGATGCCTCCACCAAAGTTCTGGGTCTTGCTCCGCCCAGCCATCTTGCTTTGAAAGCATCTCCATTTCGCTTGTAGGATAATGGCTCGATGCTATGACTTGCTGTGTGCTTGCCTCTATTATTGCTCCTTTTATGGCGGAACTCCCGATGTCATATCCGAGTAGGTACATTGGTTTGTTTGATTCGCTTAATTTAGAATGAAATTAAGAAAATATATGGACGAAATGTACCCAAGCAGCAAAGGTTACATTTCTGATAATTTATATTACCTTAATAATAATTTCCTGCATAGGATAAACCAAGAAAATGAATCTAAACAGGTTAATAAATTCCTTCTTATAATCAGTAGAATTAGACCAACAAAAGGTTACTATGAACCATCTCAAACTGGACATTTTCGGAATCGAACGAATACCTCGAACTGAACATGTTTCAGAAGCTCTCTTCGCTGTGGGCTTCCCTGCAAGCTTCAGAAACACACTTGGTTTTAATAAAAGGAAAGCTGTGTTTCTGAAGCTTGAAGCGTTGCGCTGAGCGATGAGAACTTCCGAAACATATATTGGAAACGAATGAACATCTTGAACTGGACATATATTTGGAATCGAACAAACATCCTGAAATAGACCTATTTCTGAAGCGAATCAACGTCTCGAACTGGACATGTTTCAGAAGCTCTCCTCGCTGCTGGCTTCCCTGCAAGCTTCAGAAACACACTTGATTAATGGAGAGGAAAACTGTCAGTTAAAGCTTATAAAAGAGGTAAGCGCCATTAGAGTTTAACAAACATCTACATGCTAGCATATTCGCATATTCGCATATTCGCATATTCGCATATTCGCATGCTCGAATGCTCTATTCGATTCGTTCCTCACTCAGGCCAGGTTTCTATTCGCCTCAAAACTTATACCCATTCAAAAAGCTCTTCACATCCATCTTCTTCCTGCCTTGCAATTGTATTTCTAAAAGTTCTATATAGCCATCTTTAGTACAAATTCGAATGTAACTTTTCTCATCTGTCAATATGGCTCCCGGGTTTTGACCAGTAGGTTCATCAAAGGGTTTTGCTTTAAAGATCTTTAGCTTTCCTTCTTCAAAATAAGTCCAAGCTGTGGGGTAAGGGGAGAGGCCTCTGATTAGATTGTGAATATTCAGTGCGGTATCATTAAAGTCAATCTTGCAAGTATCATGATGGATCTTTGGTGCTTTGTATACTGGGGAATCTCCTTGCTGCTTGTATACAACCTCATCCTTTTCTAAAGCCTGAACCGTTTTAAGGACCACTTTTGCACCAAGCTCCATCATTTTGTCATGCATATCTCCAGCAGTATCTTCAAAACCAATCGGAATCGATTCTTGAAAAATCATATCTCCAGTGTCGATTTCATGCTTAAGTTTAAAGGAAGTAACTCCCGTTTGGGATTCTCCTTTAATAATAGCCCAGTTAATAGGAGCTGCACCTCTAAATTTAGGCAGCAAAGATCCATGTAGATTAATGGTTCCCAAAGGAGGCATATTCCAAACCATTTCTGGCAGCATTCTAAAAGCAACTACAACTTGCAAATCTGCGTCTAATAATTTGAGTTGTTCATTGAATTCGGGAGCTTTAAGATTTTTTGGTTGTAAGACTTTAATGTCATTTGCAAGAGCATACTGCTTGACAGCGGATTGCAACAATTGTTTGCCTCCACGGCCACCCATTTTGTCTGTTGAAGTAACAACTGCTACCACATCATAGTCATTTTCAACCAAAATCCTCAAAGAGGGTACTGCAAAATCTGGCGTACCCATAAAAATTATTTTTAATCCCATATTTACTTTCAACTTAGATATATCATATTTATTTAATATAAACGGCAAATTTATTAATACTTAGCTTTATATTTGGTTTTATGAAGTTATTTAAAGGTAAGTTCGCTTTGTAGTTAAACGTTTTTTCTTGTTTTAGAGTCCGATAGATAAAATAATACTACTCAAATACTTTAGAAATTTATGAGAATCATCAGTTTATTTTTAATTAGTTTTTTACTTTCCTTCAGCGTTAGTGTTTCTGGGCAAGGTGCCATACTAGAGGGCTATGTTTTTGAAAATAACAATAGAGGCTACTTGAATTTAGTCAAAATTGAAGTTTC
>CALIIW010000021.1 GCA_938018185.1 uncultured Saprospiraceae bacterium | reverse complement strand
TTAAGACTGCTGATTGGATCATCGACCTTGGCCCTGAAGGCGGAAAAGGAGGTGGAGAAGTTTTATTTGAGGGAACGCCGGAGGATTTGGTCAAAGTTAAGCGTTCGTTTACTGCGGGGTACTTGAAGGATAAGCTTCGGTGATGGAGGTTTAAATGTAAAACAGAAAAATTATAAATGTAAAATGTAAAAGTAATTTTCTGTTTTTAGTCCAGACTTATAACGAGCCGAAGCAAACCACTTTGAAATTTTACATTTTGCGGTTTTACATTTTTCTGTTTAATTATTTTATATAGTCTTCCAGCTTATACGCATTAATCGCCAACAGATCGCGCCACCTACTTTTGGAAAGTAAAAAGACAATCTTCTTTCCAGAAACGCCCTCTTTGATAAGATAAATCGATCCAGTTGAAAAAACAGCTCTTTCCTTGATGTCTATTTTTTTAATGTTATGCCAAGGGTACCTGTAGGTTTTAAGATAATTTGTGGCGTAGATAAATTCTTCATCCATATCAATCCTTTTGATCTTTAGAATGGTTGTGAAGAAAAAGACTAGCCCTACAATTAAAAAAAGAGGGATGCTAATCAACATCACACTTCTTGGGATTCCGCCGTAATATGGCAAGTCAGTTAGATAGACAGCTAAGGTGAATACGCTGAAGAAAGAAACCCAAATCGTTGGAAATGCAATCCGCCAAAATAAGGTAAGTGAAGAGGATATTTGTTTTGCCATGGTTTAAGTACTTTGGAGTTCATTTTTTGCTTCTTGCTTTTGCACGCGCTTAGCAATGATAATACTAATTTCATACAAAAAGTACAATGGCACACCAATTAGAAATTGTGTTACAACATCTGGAGGTGTCAAGAAAGCAGAAAGAAGCAGAATACCTATGATGGCATGACGTCTGTATTTTTTCATGCCTTCGGCAGTAACCAATCCGATTTTTGCAAGAAAATAAACAACGACTGGCAATTCAAAAATAATACCTGCAGGAACAGTAAACATGACCAAATAACCAATGTAGGAAGCCAAGGTCGGTTTATTAATAACCTCAGGCAAAGTGAAGCTCATTAAAAAATTCACACCAAAAGGGGTTATAATATAATAGCCAAACAGAATACCAATTAAAAACAAGAAGGAACAAATACCGACGAAGCCCTTGGCATGTTTCACCTCTTTATCATAAAGGCCAGGTTTGATAAATTTCCATACTTCATACAAAATGTAAGGAAAAGCTAAAATCAGACCTGAAACTATCGAAATCTTAATAGCGGTAATAAAAGTCTCTCCAAATCCTACAGCAATCACTTCAAACTCCGTAGGCTTAATGCATAAGTTGTCCCCTAAGCCCATGGAGTGGGAAAGTTTACAAAAAGCCTTGAAGGAGAAAAAATCCTCTTTGGTAGGCGCCATGATCACATGAGAAAAGAAACTCTTGTGGAAGAGAAACAAACCTATAGCAAAGACGACGACAGCTGAAAGAGAACGGAGGATGTGCCACCTCAATTCTTCCAGATGATCCAGGAAACTCATTTCTCCCTGGTCTTCTAACTTGTCAACATCTACTTGGTCTAATGCCATTTTAATATTTTACCAACACAAAAATATACTTCTTTTCCCAAAAAGTACATCCTTTGTAAGGACTGTTTGATATTCTTAGTTAATAAGCGCAAGTATGCAGCCATTCGGTTTAATTTAACTGAGGTAAATTGGTATTTTTTATGAAAAAAAGTGAAAATAAGGGCGATAAAATGAAAAAGGACTTACATTTGACATCATAATATACATCGATTGGAAATAGCCTTACAAGTAGGAATTTTTGTTGTTGCCTTAGCTACCTTGGTAAAGGGTTCAGATTGGTTCATAGATTCTGCAGAAGCCATTGGTCTTAGTTTTGGTATCTCTCCCTTTATTATCGGAGTAACCATTGTTGCTTTTGGCACTTCTCTACCAGAATTAGCTACCTCCATATCCTCTGTATTACAAGGAGAATCGGAAGTAGTTGTTGGAAACGTTGTAGGATCAAACATAGCCAACATAGCACTGGTGATGGGCTTAGTGGCGGTAACGGTCAAGTTGATACGTTTAGACTACAATATCTGGCATATTGATATGTCCTTTTTATTAGGATCTTCCTTCTTACTATATTTTGCTGTTTACGATGGGCACTTCAGTATTTACGAAGCCATTATATTTTTAATGGCCTTGGTATTCTTCCTCTGGTATAGTTTCACATCCTCTGATAATAAAAGCGAAGACGATGATAAGGAGGTGGCAAAACCTTCTGCCAAAACATGGGGCTTATTACTCTTAGGAGGTATTCTTGTATGGCAAGGAGCAGACTGGACGATAAGGTCTATTTCCGCTTTAGCGGAAATGGCAAGTATTAGTCCTGAGATTATCGCTTTGACAGCTGTCGCAATTGGTACTTCTCTGCCAGAAGTAATTGTCAGTGTCGGAGCGGCAAAAAAAGGAAAAACTTCCATAGCGGTTGGAAACGTCTTAGGTTCCAACATATTTAATACATTTTTTGTAATGGCCATCCCTTCTTTTCTTGGCAACTTGGAAATTCCGGAGCAGGTAATTTCTGTTTACCTACCTTTCATGATTGTAATGACAATAATGTTTGCAATAATGACGTCAAATAAAAAAGTCTCTCAATGGGAGGGTTATTTGTTGATCGTGTTCTATTGTTTTTATTTGGTTACGACGATTAGTTCGATTTGATTGCAAAGTAATAAAAGATGTTTTCCTTAAAAGATTTCATATTTGGAAAAAAGAAGTTCATAAAAACTGACCACCTTGGAGTCTTTGACGCAAGGGTTAGAAAGGATCATTCTCTTAAAGAGAAGACCTGGGCAAGCACAATTAAAAGCCCCAATTATCCAACTGAAATTGTTATTCTACTTGATGGCAATTCTAGTGGTCCTCATTCAAGACAGATAAATAGTGTTTCTCAGATTATAAAAAATCTTCCCAAGATTAATGAAGCGCTTTTCTTAAAGTTTTCTTCTGATCCTAAATTAAGAGAACAACACCCTTCTATTGATCTTTCTAGGTTCCGGCTTTGCTGTATTTCTCCTTGGGATAATGACAAAAATAGTTTTGAGTTAGAATATGAATTTATGTCTGAGGATAAGAAAGAGTTGAGTGTTATTTTGGAGAATGGATTAATTAAAGAAATACTATGGTAAACATTTTATTTTGGACATGTTTACTTAGAAAAAAGACATAAGAATTTAAAGAAAATTGTCATCCTGAGCGAGGTGACAGCCGAGTAGAAGGATCAAATAAGGGTTTAATGAACTAATTTCGACTGAGACTGCCAAAGGCAAAGCGAGTGGAGAAATCTGTACCATCTAGAATCTCTGAGACGAAATACCCTTTCAAAATTGAATCCAATAAAAATCAGTAATTTTATTTATCAAACTTTCTTTTATGAACAAACCTCTAAGATTTCTCCACTTCGGTCGAAATTAGTTTTAAGATATCATGATGACCCCTCGACTTCACTGTCGTTTCGCTCGGGATGACAAGGATTCATTTCACCACTCGTTTTGACGAATGTTGTTTTCAACTAAAATTCAAAACCAAAACATGTTAAAAATCCTGGAACCACAATATCCTTTTAACCTATTTGCGGACACGATAAATTCCGCCCCTTTATTCCCTTACTCAAATAAAAAATGCCCTCAAAAGCTTAATAGCTCATGAAGGCATTTATAGAAAAACAGGATATCTTAAAGTATTACTTTTCTCTTCGGTCTTGACTAGAACTGTAAAGAACTTCTTGGAAATTTTCCCAGTCCTTTTCCTCTTCTTTTATTTCCTCTACGATACTTTCGTTAAAAAATGTATCGAATTGCTTCTCATAATCTGATCGCCACAATTTCAAAACGGGTTCGTCTCCTACTTTAGTATACAAAGAGGTAACTTGTCCTTGAGCGGCATAGCCGATCATGTGATGTGTATTGGTTACAAATACCTTTGGGTCATGATACACTTTTACCTCATCGCAAAAAGAAGGATTTAATAATTGTAAGAGTGTTTCTACTTTTTTGTCTTTGTCTGTGATAGAAGCTAATTCAAAATAGCCATAACCATCTTCTATCATTTCTTTGCTATAACCATTCATAGACCAGTTGTTTGGAATAGCCTCTGTATTGTTATCCCCAAAAGAATTTCTTGAATTTTTCTGTGGTAGGATCATGAACTCTATTTCATTGCTACTGTAGTTCATGATATGCTTATCTACTTGAATACTTAGCTTTTGTATAAAGCCATTTTTACTTTTGATCTTCTTTATTTTTCCTTCCATGCTTTTGCCGTCTTTTAAGGTGACAAAAGCTGTTTTAGATTTCGAAAAACTTTCAATTGGTTGAACGAAATATTGTGCTGAAGCACTAATGCTAAAGAAGAGAATTGCTAGGGAGAAATATAATTTATTGCTCATTATTAAAATTGATTTATGATTAAATAAAATTTAAATTCATGTAAATGTTAGATCTTATATTTAATTCAATTTTAGGTTTTAAAAATAATTTCTCTTCCATAAAAACGACTGACATCTGAAACTGACATCTGACATCTACCTTAATAATGCAGACATAGCGAAAAAGTAATAGATGTATTCTCTCAAATATGATCTTTTAAGATTTCTTTAACGCTTTATTTTTAGCTGGTGAGGATTGGTAATTTATTGTGTAGCAGCGTGTATTTTTTTTTGACAGAATAGTTGATTGGATAAGGAATTATTTTGGAAGATAAAATAAGTTAAGTGGGCTAGATGGCATTTTTTATTTTAATAAAGTGCGAAATGACGGTTATGGGGTTTAAGCCGTCATGGAAATAATAGAAATGCTTACTTGCTTATAATTTATGTTACAACAAATATTAGTTTCATGGGCTTGCTTGAGGGTTCTTAATGTAAGTAGTGCTAAAATAGGCATCGGAGATGCGCTGAAAAGAATGCTTGATCTGGAGATCAAGCACTAGTTCTAAATATTTATATCAGTGTTTCATTACTTGTTTCTATTGAAAGCACTACCATCACAAAACTCCAAAGCCTTTGATCAATATAAATACACCTAAAATTAGCAAACATATTCCACCTGAAAAATCTCCCATTATTGAGTAATACTTAAAACTTGTTTTGTCCTTATTAGTGAAAGCCCAATAGATAAATAGCAAGCCCATAGCTATCAGTATTTGTCCAACGATGATTTCGATTATAATTTCAAAATTCATTCCGCTTAAAAATTTAAGTGGTACCCTCTCTCTTACTCTCTACAAAATCCATTATACTCATTAATCATCTTCCCAAAATCTTTCCATTTCCAATTTTCTTCCAGGACGTTTATGAAGTCAGGACATTTTGAAAAAATCCTTTCCCAATTATCAGCATACTTTTTTCTTTTTAGTCTAAAGCTATCCTTTCCAACAGTAAGGTAAAAGGAAGAATAGGTGCCACCAGAAATAGAATAACTTGTACCGCCATCGTTGGTTGACAGCATTGCAAATGGATCGTGGTAAACGGATACTTGTTCTGCTGAATAAGGGTTTAAGATTTGAAGGAGGCAGTCAACTTCTTTTCCTTTTATCTCTAAATTTGATTGCTGAAAAAGAACATAGCCATTTTCCAAAAGTTGTTCTATTGGATCTCCATTGGCATATTGTTCCTCCTTGTAATCTATAATGCCTACATGTTTTTGATAGCCTTGTTCAAGCAAATATACTTGCGCAATTTCTTTTGCCGTATAGGAAACTTCAGTAGCATCAATTTCAAAACTAATTCCTGTTACTAATCCCTTCGTCTTCTCTAGTCGTACTAGCTTGCAAGTAAGTCTTTCACCGGTTTTTAATTCCAAATAGGAAGCACCACTTTTTGAGAAAAAAGTAACTGGGTCAGAAAAGTACTGCGCTTTTAGCGCATTTAAGCTCAAAAAAATGAAAAACAAAATCGAAGTATACTTGATCATATAATTTGAATTAGGAGGAACAATTTATTTTTTAATAAAGATATTTAAATAACTAGATAAAAAAGGCCTGATCTCATACGAGATCAGGCCATAATATAATAAGAAACCCAGTTTAATTATTTTACTACAAACTTTAAAGTTTGAAATTTAACATCTTGTCTGATACCAATGAAATACATTCCAGCATCAAGATTTTGAATATTAATTTGATCTGTATATTTCTCTGAAGTAGTATCAACCGTTCTCAGTTCCAACAATTGGCCATTCAAATTGTAAATGCTTAGTTCAATTTCTGAAGCATTTTCTACATCCATAGTTACATTGATAAATTCAGAGGCAGGGTTTGGAGAAATTTCCAAACCTAAATCCGAATTGATGTATGAAGCTGATGTAAGGCTAGGAGGCAAGATCACCGCATCAAGAACATGTACCACACCATTCTCTGCTTCAAGATCAGCTATTATTACTTTTGCGTTATTAATAAAAACACCATCTCCATTTATTGTCACAGTCACATCTTC
>CALIIW010000020.1 GCA_938018185.1 uncultured Saprospiraceae bacterium | reverse complement strand
TAATATAAGTTCAGAATTGGAAGCTGCTCAACAGACAGCTAATGAGGTAAATAACTCTTTAATTGAGACTGACATAGTAAAAGATGGCCCAGAACTCATTGATACAGATGAATCATCTGAAAACCACAAATCTGTATTTTCTGGTAGTTTGAAATTCCTATTGCTGATATTTTTAGAAGTTTTAATTTTTCACTTCGCTGTTAAAACGAATAACATTCTAAAGAAAGAAAAGAAAGCCTTGGTTTTGAAAGATTTCATTAAAGCAGAAAAGCGATTAATTTTGGTTATGGCTCGCAATTGGATTTTTGGTCTTTTGATGTATATTTTAGTTGCAATTGCTTGTAGCATAGCAAAAATAAAATTTCTTTCAGATGAAATCATGTTTGTTATCTATGCCTTTTACTTGGGTTTCGCCTTTCTAGACAATTACCTTGAGCAATTCAATTTTTCTATTAAGAAAAGTACCAAGACCATACAAAAACATTTTGGCGCCGCTGTAGTCATGGGTTTGTTTGCCAGCATCGCCATGCAGGTTCCACTTATTGGCCCATTAGCAGTCCCTTTTATTTGTGCCATTGCAGCAACTAGATATGGACATCAGATGAAAATGGAAAACTTTGTTTTGAAGGAAACCTAGACATCTTGCATGTCTGGTTATTCGGTTAATCGAAAAAAGAATCTTCACAGGTTCAATTTTTCTTGACAACTAGGTGTAAATAATCTCCTTTTTCATTTGTGTAAGCATCCATGACCTCCTTAATTTTTCCCGTATCAATATCTATTCTCAATTGTTTTAAACCTCGCTTAACTTCTTCTTTATTTGATAAATCAGAAAATGAAGAAATGCCTTTTCTTATCTTTTCATCAAAATAAAGTTCAGGATTTTGCTTTCCACAATAAAGAAACTTATCCTCAAGATCAGGTCTAATTGAATAAGGATATTTCACATCAATCTTTAAGCCTGCCTTTTCAATTGCTGTTTCTATTGCCATATTACTTGGCATTTGATTGATCGAGTCCTCAAGCATTTTTGGAAAATAATGATTCAACCAATAAGCTTGCATTTGCTCTGAAGTGGCAGTAAAAATTACAATGTGACCATCCTCTTTTAATACCCGATTCATTTCTTTAAATCCTTCCGACAAACTCGTCCAATGGTGCAAACATAAAGAGCAGATTATGCCATCTATTGAATTTGATGCTAAGCTTGTATCCTCCGCAGTTGCTTGTATCCATTTAATTTCAGAATTAAGCTGCTTTGCCTTGTTAAGCATTTGCATAGAAGGATCTATCCCAATCAATTGGATGCCTCTTTGTTGGATTTTACTAGTGTAATTTCCTGTTCCACATCCTATATCTAAATAAAGACCAGTGGGTTTTGGATCTAATAGCTCTATTAATCTTTGTGCAAGGTAAGGGTCGGGCTTTCTTGTTTCGTTGTAATTAAAGCCTATCCTATCGTACTTTGTTTGCATCTTAGTTTATTTTTAAATAAAGTGATTTATATATTTTTCATCACCTTGATTTTAATTTACAACTTCCTGTTTTGCATTTTATTTTATAAATTGTTTAAAATTAGAAAATATACTTTTACATTTCGACTTCATTAAAATCAAATGTACTTATGAAATTTCTTAAATACCTATTATTTGTAATTCTTTGCCTTATTTTAATTTTCTTCTTATTTGGTATACTAAAACCTAATATAAATTATGGCCATGAAATCAAAGTAAATAAGCCTTTAAAAGAAGCTTGGGGTTTTGTACAAGATGAATCAAAATTAGGTTTATGGCTAGAGGGATTCAAAAGCATAGATTTGATAAGTGGAGAGCCAGGCAGTGTCGGCAGTAAGTATAAAGTAGTTGTAAATCCGGGTGAGGGTCAAGAGGATTTCATGATGACTGAAACCATTATTTCTCAAAAAGAACAGGATCACATTTCGCTTAATTTTGATAGCGATATGATGCAATTCGATCAAACAACAAGATTCTCAGAGATAGGAGGCGTGACCACAATTAAAACGGAGTCATCGGTAAATGGAAAAGGTTTGTTTTTTCGATCCATGTTTGCTCTAATGGACCTAATGACGGGATCATTCCAAAAGCAGGAAGTAAAAAACATAGAAGCCTTAAAAAAAGCTATTGAGGAAAATACAACAATTTATTAAAGTTCAATTATTGTTTTAGCTCATTGGGTTTTCTAAAGGAATTAAACACTTTACCATCATAAGAAGTGACACCTCTTTCTGTCCCAAACCATAAGGAATTGTCTGCATCCTCAATTATTCCAAACAATTGCCCTTCTTGCTTTCTAAGTAACTTAGCTTGGGCATGTGCATCATCCAAGGATTTATAATTGTACCTTTTTAAACTCCAATCTCTATTACCACGAGGTACAGAAGAAGTTAGAATGTTTCCCTTTTTATCTTCGTAAATATAACCAACAAAATCGCTTGCATAATTAGTGAAAGATTCCTCTTGGTAACGCCAAAGACCATCGTTTCCTCCCAGCCACATACTACCCTTTTGATCTTTAAGAATTGACCTCACATTGGTAAATA
>CALIIW010000019.1 GCA_938018185.1 uncultured Saprospiraceae bacterium | reverse complement strand
AGATGTGAGATGTGAGATGTCGGTTGACTATCTTTTGCATAGACTTGCAAGAAAACCAAACACATACAACTAATTTTAACACATGTTCTTAAATCACTTCCTTGTTAGTACATTTGTTGTTTCAAAGAAATGTTTAAAGTAAAATACATAGCGCAATTATTAGATCTACCACTCAATCATGAGGCGGGTGCAGATCAGATTGATTATTTGCTTTACGATAGCAGACAAATCATTAATGCGAAGAGAAGCATTTTTTTTGCTTTCAAAACCCAGTCAAACAATGGGCATAAATACATAGGAGAACTTATTGAGAAAGGGGTACGGTATTTTGTTGTCTTGGAAACGGGTTTGGACAAGAAACATCCTCAGGCACAGTTCTTTGTTGTTGATAATGTAAAAGATGCTTTACAGAAAATTGCTGGAGCTCATCGGAAAAAGTTTGATATACCCGTCATAGGAATCACAGGGTCAAATGGCAAGACAATCGTTAAAGAATGGCTTTCTCAAATTCTATCTAAGAAATTTAGCCTTGTTAGTAATCCTAAAAGTTTTAATTCTCAAATAGGCGTTCCAATTTCTATTTCAAAAATAAATTCCGGACATGAATTGGGCATCTTTGAAGCTGGCATTTCTACGGTAGATGAAATGGAAAACCTAGAAAAGATCATTAAACCTAGTATCGGAATTTTCACAAATATAGGTTCTGCTCATGCGGCAGGTTTTGAAAGTATAACTGAAAAAATTCAGCAGAAAATTAAATTGTTTCAGAATTGCGATACCCTCATTTACTGTGAAGACCATACAGAAATCTCGTCTGCATTAAATGAGTTGCATGCTAAAAAAATATCATGGTCCAAAGAAAAAGAAGCAGATCTGAAAATTATTTCAGAAAAAAGAAATGAATCAAAAACAGTGCTTCAACTATGTTACAAAAATGAAATATTTACTTTAAATATAGCTGTAGCTGATGAAGCTTCGATTGAAAATTTGATGCATTGCATCTTGACGGCTTTGCATTTAGGTCTAGATAAAAAAAGTATCCAAGAACAACTTCACCAACTTGAGAAAATTGAAATGCGATTGGAATTAGTTGAAGGCGAAAACAATTGCCTATTAATTAATGACTCTTACAATGCAGATTTAGAATCCTTGATTGCTGCCATGCAATTCATGGCTGTACAGCAAAAACACAGACAATCTGTTGTCATACTTTCTGATTTTTTGCAAATCCAAGAAGAAACGACTACTTTTTACAAGAAGGTTGCTGACATCATCAATCGCTTTGAGGTAAACATCATTTATGGTGTAGGTGAAGACATAATATTACTGGACCAGTATATTAACAAGAACAGCAAAAGGTATTTTTATAAAGAGACGGCCGAACTAAAAAAACATCTTGCAAAAAATAAATTAATTTCTGCGCTTGTACTTTTAAAAGGTGCTAGAAAATATAAATTCGAGACCATGGTCAACCAAATGGTCAAAAAACAACATCAAGCCGTTTTAGAAATTAATCTGAGTGCTGCAAACCATAATTTAGATTATTTCAAAAGTCTACTTAAACAAGAGACTAAAATACTATGCATGGTAAAGGCATCAGGCTATGGTAGTGGCGGTGTTGAAATGGCAAGGATGCTTAGCAATAAAAAGGTGGACTATCTAGGGGTAGCTTACATCGATGAGGGCATCAATTTAAGAGAAGCTGGAATATCGACTGCTATCCTTGTTTTAAATGTAGACCCCAATGGCTTTAAAAAAATGATCGACTACGATTTAGAGCCAGAAATTTATAGTTTAAATCAATTAAAAAAACTACAAGCATTTTTATCAACTGAACAGTCAATAGGAATTCATTTGAAGCTTGATACTGGAATGCACAGGTTGGGTTTTGAAGCTCAAGATATCACAGAACTCAACAAGATACTAAAATCGGACAAGCGTCTAAAAGTTATAAGTATTTTTTCTCATTTAGCAGCGAGTGAAGTAGAAAATGAAGATGCTTTTAGTCATCAACAAGCAGTGGTTTTGGAATCACTTTTCAAACAAATAAGCGAAGAATTGCAAATTAAGCCATTTAAGCATTTATTGAATTCTGCTGGAATTTTACGTTTTCCGCAATACCAGTATGAAATGGTACGTTTGGGGATAGGATTATATGGCATTGAGCCTATAAATAATGCAAAAACAGCGCTTTTACCTGTAATGAAATTGAAGGCAAACATATCGCAAATCAAAGAACTTAAAGCCGGTGATACCATTGGATATGGCAGATCAGGTATTGCAAATTCAGATAAGAGCATAGCAATAATAAATATTGGCTATGCAGACGGTTTGTTAAGAAAAGCAGGCAATGGCAACTACTCTGTTCTAATAAATGGCCAATTAGCGCCAACAATTGGCAACATCTGTATGGATATGAGTATGATAGACATTTCTAAAATTTCTAATGTAGAAGAAGGAGATGAAGTCATTATCTTTGGAGAATCGTTGCCAGTGCGTCATTTAAGCAAAGTACTTGACACAATTCCATATGAAGTCTTCACGAATATCTCCAATCGGGTAAAACGTGTTTATTACCAAGAATAAATTGCTAATTTTACAGTCCAAAATTTAATAAGAATATGAAATATATTAGTCTACTTATTTTCTTCCTAAGCATCTCTATTTGTTTACAAGCTCAGGATGATGATGTTTTATTCACTGTGGCTGGAGAGCCTGTTGAACTACAAGAGTTCAAATATATTTATGAAAAAACGAACCAGAATAATGCTGACTATTCTGCGGTGTCTGTTGATGAATACCTCAAGCTTTATAAAAAGTTTAAACTTAAGGTAAAAAGAGCAAGAGATATGAAGCTCGACACCATCGTTGCTTTGCAAAAAGAATTAGAAGGTTATAGAACACAACTTGCAAATTCATACCTAATAGATAAAGAGGTAACAGAAAAATTACAACAAGAACTTTATAAAAGACAAAAGCAGGATATCAATATTTCTCACATACTAGTTAAGTGTGCTAAAGACGCTTCTCCTGCTGACAGTTTGGCTGCATATACGAAGATCAAAAACATTTACAACGCACTTTTATCTGGTGCCGATTTTGAGAAAATGGCAATGATGAAATCGGAAGATAAAACGGCAAAAGACAATAAAGGTAAAATTGGATTTCTTACTGCCATGCTGCCAAATGGTTTTTATGCTTTAGAGTCTGCAGCTTACAATCAAGTTGTCAATCAAATTGGAGCTCCAGTAAGAACAAATCTTGGCTACCACATAGTAAAGGTAAACGAAGTCAGAAAATCTAGAAGACAAATGGAGGTTGCTCATATCTTAATCAGATATCCAGAAAAAGGAGACAAAAGTATTGCAAAAACTAAAATTGATAGTATCTCTACTGCACTAGATAGAGGCGGCGATTTTGATCAAATCGCAGTTGTTTTATCTGAGGATAAAGTTACAGCTCCAGTGAAAGGCTATCTCGGATTTTTTGGCATAAATAGATATGAGAAAAATTTCGAAGACGCTGCATTTGCTTTGGAGATAGATGGACAAGTTAGTAGACCATTTGAAACTAGTGCAGGCTGGCACATCGTTAAAAGAATAAGCAAGAAGGAAGAAAAAGTTTATGGTTTGATGAAAGGAGAATTACAAAGAGCCATAAAAAAAGATCAGCGCTACGAACTGGCACAAGATGCCATGTTAAATAGGATTAAAAAAGAAGCAAACTATAAAGTCAACGATAAAAATCTAGATCAATATTTAGCAAGTCTAGATGAACAATTTTTGTCTTATAAATGGAAACCTAGCAAAGCGCCAAATAGCACTCAATTGTTTTCAATTGGAGGAAAAGAAGTTTCTGTTTTTGACTTTGAAAAATTCTTAGGCAATTCTTCAAGAAAGAGACAAAGACTAGGAAGATCAGGAGACGCTGTTCAAACTGGAAAAACTTTGTTTAATGACTTTGTAAAACAAGAGTGCCTGGCATACGAAGAAGGGCAATTAGAGAAAAAATATCCTGAATTCAAATATTTGATGCGCGAGTATGAAGAAGGTATACTTTTATTTGAAGCAACTAAAATGGAAGTGTGGGACAAAGCTACACAAGACTCTGTAGGACTTTCTTCTTACTTTGACAAACTTAAAGGAAGAGGAAAATATATGTGGAAGGATAGAGCGGAAGTTTCTTTTTACACTGTCAAGAATGAAGATGTCGTTCACTTTGATAAAGTATTAAAAATGGCAGAAACAAAGAGTACAGAAGAGGTCTTAGCAAAAATCAACAAACCAGATCACACCATTGTAAAAGTAAGAACGGAAACATTTGAAAAAGGTAAAAACAAAGTCCTTGATGCCATGACGTGGAAAGTAGGAGAAATTTCTGCTCCAGAAAAGAGCAAGAGAGACAATTCTCAAAACTTTATGAAAATTGAAAAAGTTATGGCGCCTATGGAAAAAACCATGGCTGAAGCTAGAGGATATATTGTCGCAGATTACCAGGACTATTTAGAAAAAGAATGGATCCAAGTACTTCAAAGAACCTACGATATAGAAGTAAATGATAAAGTTTTAAAGAAAATTGTCAAGAAGAAGAAAAAATAGAATGACTCAAAAATCCGGTCTCCTATTATTACTAGTATTACTAGCTCTTGGCTCATGCCAAAAAAATAGCACTCCTCAAACAGAAGCCAAGAAAGTTGTGGCTTCTGTTTACAACAAATCCCTTTATTTATCTGACTTAGAAGGTATTTTGCCGCAAGGCAGCAATAAGCAAGATTCTAGTTTAATTTTAAACGCATATGTTGATAATTGGGTGAGAAACAGCTTACTAATGCATGAGGCAGAAAAAAATCTTTCACAAAATTTAGACCTCGACAAACTAGTTAAGGACTATAGGTCCACCTTAATACTACATAACTACGAGAGAGACCTTATAGAAAATGATTTGGATACGTTGGTTTCAAAGGAGGAATTGGCTAGATTCTATGATGAAAACAAAGAAAATTATAAACTAAAAGAGCCTTTAGTACGCGCATTATTCATGAAAATTCCTTTAGAATCAACAGGTTTGAACTTTGTTGATACATGGTGGGCCTCTGGTACAGAAGAAGATCTGCTAAATTTGATTGAGTATAATGACAAAAACGGGGAAGTTTATATGCTAAATAAAGAAAACTGGTACGAAATCGAGAAAATACAGCATCATGTACCAGATTCTTTAGGAAATCTTAATGTCTTGAGTCCACAAAAAGGGTTCATTAAGAAGGATGCATTTTATAAGTATTATATTCGCATTCTTGAAGTCATTCAAATTGATCAGCCGCCTCCAATGAGTTATATTGAAGAAAAAGCTAAGAAGATCATAGTGCAAAAGCGAAAGATCAATTTGATAGATGCAAAAAAGCAAAAGCTTTACAAGGAAAACATAAATAGTAGCAACGTTAAAATATATTTGAAATGAGATTATATACTGTTATATTTTTAATGATTCTTCCTTTCATTGGCAATTGTCAAAAAGAAATCATTGATGATATCATAGCAAAAGTTGGAGGAGAGGTAATTTTGCTTTCCGAAATTGAAGAACAATATGCCTTGACCGCAGCGCAACAAGGTACAATAACTGAAGATGCAAAGTGTGTTATTCTAGACAACCTTTTATCTCAGAAATTAATTATTAATCAAGCCAAACTGGATAGTATCCTCGTTAGTGAAGAAGAGGTCGAAGGTCAGCTAGATGCTAGAATTGATAGAATTCTTGCTTATATGAATAATGATGTAAGCCAATTTGAAGCATATTATGGCCAATCAATTTCAGAGGTCAAGAGTGAATTTAGAGAAGATTTGAAATCACAATTGTTAGCTGAACGAATGCAAGCAACCATTTTGGGCTCTGTTAACATAACCCCTAAAGAAGTTAAGGAGTTTTTTGAAAGTATTCCAGTTGACAGTTTGCCGTATTTCAATTCTGAAGTAGAAATAGGAGAGATCATTTATAAGCCTCAAGTAAATAAAAAGGAAAAGAAAAGGGCTAGAGACAAGGCAAAAGAACTTAGAGATAAAATAGTAGCAGGAGAGAATTTTGAAGAATTAGCTGCTATTCATTCGGACGATTTGGGTTCAGGAAAAAATGGAGGTAATCTTGGTTGGGCTAAGCGAAATGCTTATGTTCCTGAATTTGAGGCTGCTGCTTATAAGTTAGAAAAGGGAGAATTATCCGGAATTGTAGAAACGGAATACGGCTACCATATAATGGAACTGATAGAAAGAAGAGGAAACACAATTAATTTGAGACATATCCTTGTTAAACCAGAAATCACAGAAGAGGATTTAGTTTTAGCAGAACAGGTTCTTGATTCTGTAAGGCACTTAGTAAGTATTGACACTTTAAATTTTGGAAAAGCAGTAACTAAGTTTTCAGACAAAAATCAACAAAGTTTTAATAATTCAGGAAATGTAGTTAACCCAGCAACAGGAAATACCTTTTTTGAAATTGGAGATCTTGACCCTGATGTATATTTCGCTATTGATAGCTTAGAAATCAACGAAATAACTAAACCAATAGGCTTTTTATCTCCTACAGGAGAAAAAATGTTCAAGATTGTTAGATTACTATCTCGTTCAGAGCCACATAAGGCTAATCTGTCATCTGATTACTCTAGAATTCAAAAAGCGGCATTAGAATCGAAGAAGAATGTATACATATCTTCTTGGGTGGAGGAAAAAGTTAGCTCAACTTACATTGAGATAGATGACTTTTATGATGCTTGCGGTATGATTAAGGATAAGTGGAT
>CALIIW010000018.1 GCA_938018185.1 uncultured Saprospiraceae bacterium | reverse complement strand
AATAAAAATAAAAGTCTGGTTAACAAAAACTATTAAGAAGGTGTTCCATTTCGGAATGCCTTTCTTTTACTGAAAGTTCAAAAGATACATCCATTTTCTTTGAACAAAAGCAAAATAAAATGTATTATTGATGCATAAAGCAGTTGAAATGCATAATTCACTCCAATCCATATTTGATAAGTTAGATGCTGATTTGATTAATCTTTTAGAAGATTTAAAAGATCAACCTGACCATGTTTTAAATGAAAAATTATCCCCTGATAAATGGTCTATACATCAAACCATGTATCACCTCATTCTTGCAGAAGAACTTTCACTTAAGTATGTACAAAAAAAATTAAGCTTTAACCCTGAGTTGAAAAATACGGGAATCATGACTTTTTTCAGGAGAACGGCCTTGAACTTGTATTTTCTCTATCCATTTAGAGTTAAAGCTCCTGCTGCGATCAGCAATGAAAATTTGCCTACTGAAGTCCGGTTTTGGGAAGTAGTTCAAAAATGGAAAGATGTTAGAAAAGAAACAAAGGAATATCTAGCGTCCTTGCCAGAAGATTTGCTAAAAAAAGAAATCTACAAACACCCAGCTATCGGTAGACTTAGTCTAAAAGATATGCTCAAATTTTACGACCTACATTTTACTAGACATAGAAAACAAATAAACAGGACAATGTCGAAGGTGCAATATGTTGTTTAGGAAGAAGAAACCAATCGGGAACTCTTTAGTCAATCATATCCATAAAAATCTTAGGGTTCATCATATAAACGGTTGCATCATGATTATTCTCCATCCAATAATTATAATCGTCTACCATACGCTTCATATTATCAAACTTGAATTGCTTTTTACCTAGTTGAGTCACAAGCGCAGTATAGTCTGCAAATAATTTTTTGGTCTCCATTTTAAAATTATCTCTTGTAATTCTTTTTTCCTTTTTGCCTTCTCTTTTAACTATGTACATGGTACTTTCCGGATACTCAGTATCAGACGGGGTATCAAATTTAAACTTATAAAGAACGATATGTCCTTCTGCCACTTTTTCAACTAAAGTTTCTGAAGTGGCCATGACTCTTGGAGGACGTTCCATGGTCATCTGCTTATAGTGTCTCCAATATTTATATATATTTCCAACCTCATCTTCATGAGAAGCTTCAAATCCGTAAGACTTTACACTCTTAGATTTATAAGTTTTTGCCTTTGCTTTACCCTCTTTACTATTATAGAATCTGATCTTTGCCTCATTCTCAATATCATTAATCACTTCGACATAACCTTCTAATTTGTCTCCATTGAGTAAATTGACATAGGCTTTAGCCAATTCTTTTTGGCCGTAGAGATTGAATTGCATTAAGCAGAATACTGAGAGAAAATAAATTAACTTCATTTTTAAATTGTAAATTCTTATAATATTAATCAATTGAAGTAACTTTTATAAATTACATAAAATGTACCATCAAATCCAATTCTACAATTATCTAACAAATAATTAACTAATTAGTAAATTTAGACTCAAAATAAGCATCATATATATGAAAAATATATTTATAACCTCTATTATTTTATTTATTCTTTCCATTTCAAGCCTCTTTTCACAAGACAAAAAAGACGATAAATGGGACGTTTCTAACCCTCCATACCCACATAAGGAAGTTTCCTTCTCTGTAGATGAAGGCACATGGATGAATTTGGATGTTAGCCCTTCTGGGAAAAATATCGTATTTGACTTGCTAGGAGATATCTATACCATACCTGCTTCCGGAGGGACAGCCAAGGTTTTGAGAGCAGGATTGCCTTATGAGGTCCAACCTAGGTTCAGTCCTGATGGGAAAAAAATTTTATTTACCTCAGATGCGGGTGGCGGTGATAACATGTGGATCATGGATGCTAATGGTGAAAATGCCAAGCAAATCACGGAGGAGAAATTTCGCTTGCTCAATAATGGAGAATGGATGCCTGATGGCGAATACATCGTTTGTAGAAAACATTTTACTTCTTCTCGCTCCCTTGGAGCAGGAGAAATTTGGATGTATCACTTTAGTGGTGGCTCAGGTATACAATTAACCAAAAGAAAAAATGATCAACAAGATGTCAATGAGCCATCTGTTTCTCCAGAAGGCAGATATATTTATTATTCAGAAGATGTGTATCCTGGTGGATTTTTCCAATACAATAAAGATCCAAATGACGAGATCTACGCGATTTTTAGATATGATAAAGAAGAAGGAAAAACGGAAAAGGTAATTGGCGGTCCTGGTGGAGCATGCCGACCCCAAGTATCTAGCGATGGAAAAAAACTCGCTTATGTAAGAAGAGTAAGAACGAAAACAGTATTGTTTATTCATGACCTAGAAACAGGGGAAGATTTTCCAATTTTTGAAGGACTAAGTAAAGACCAACAAGAAGCTTGGGCTATATTTGGTGTTTATACTGGCTTCGATTGGACGCCAGACGACAAGCACATTGTCATCTGGGGCAAAGGAAAACTATGGAAGGTGAATGTTGAAAGCAAAGATGCTGTTGAAATTCCGTTTTCAGTTAATGCAAACCACAAACTCGCTGAAACGGTACAATTTAAGCAAAAGGTTTACGAAGAGGACTTTCAAGTAAAAACAATTAGACAGGCAGAAACTTCTCCAAATGGAAAAACTTTATTATTTAATGCGGTCGGATATTTATGGACCAAAGATCTCCCTGCAGGTAAGCCAAAAAGATTGACAAAACAAAACGAGGCTTTTGAATTTGAAGCTTCTTTTTCGCCTGATGGATCTGAGATAGTTTTTGTTTCATGGCATGATGAAGAGCTAGGAAATATTTACAAATACAATCTCAAGACAAAAAGTAAAACCAAACTAAGTAAGATTAAAGGGATCTACAGAACACCTAGATTTTCTCCAGATGGCAAATCTATTGTCTACAGAAAAGAAGGTGGTAATGGACATCAAGGTTATTCCTTTTCAAAACTATCAGGAATTTATACCATGTCTGCATCTGGAGGTGAAGCAAAACTAATTAGTCGAAAGGGTGAAAACCCAAGATTTTCTGCCAATGGTAAAAGAATTTTTTTGCAAAAAGGAGGATACCTCTTTGGCAGTCTAAAAAAATCATATGTAAGT
>CALIIW010000017.1 GCA_938018185.1 uncultured Saprospiraceae bacterium | reverse complement strand
TTTAAGTCCTCAAAAGTCCGCTCACTATCTTTTGCATATAAACTATCCAAGTATTCAATGCTTAGAGATTCTGACTTGTTTTTTAATTGCAAATATCGTTTTTCTAAATCAGCTGCTAATTCCATTTTAATGTCATTCACCTCATAAAATTTTCTTTGCTTGCCTGACTCCAGACTAAGAGAAGTGGGATTAATTAATCCTTTAGAAAATTCTAATTGATTGATGTTTAAGCCAATTCCTATGATGCAATACTGAATTTGACTCGCTTTTAAGATGTTTTGGATTAAAATCCCTGCAACTTTTTTGTCACCTATATAAATATCATTAGGCCATTTAATTTTAATCTTCTTTTGAGGTAAAATATTTGATATCAAATCTACCAAAGCAAGAGAAACAAATTGATTGATTTCAAATTGATTTTTAGCCAAGAGGAAGCTTGGCTTCAAAATAACACTCATCAACAAATTAAGCCCTTCTATTGATTCCCAGGTATTTCCGCGCTGACCTTTTCCTCCAGTTTGGTAATCCGTCGAAATGATTGTTCCTTCAATGGCTTTGCCCTGCAGTATTAACTTTTGTGCTTCTGAATTAGTGGAATCTAGTAGATCAAAATGATGCAGAACCTTTCCTATGAAAAGAGTGTTATTAGAATATGCCATACCAATAAATAATGTTGTACTTTTATATGTTTTAAGTATAGTGACTATTGTCAACAAATTTCGTTTAAATATTACATTTTATTTTATAAAGAAATCCGATAGAACATCAATTTGAATAGACCTAAGGAATTTAATAGAAAAGAGCTAAACCCTGAAGAAATAAATGATCTAATCATAGATAGCATTCAGGACATAAAAGGAAAGAATATCGTTAAATTGGATCTACGGGAATTGGACGACGCACCGACCAACTTTTTTATCATCTGTGAAGGAGATTCTAATACACAAGTAAAAGCGATTTCGGAGAATATTAGAAAAAGATTGAAGCAAGAAGCTGATTCCAGACCATCTCATGTTGAAGGAGCTACAAATTCGCTTTGGATACTTATGGATTATTTTGACGTGGTCATCCATGTTTTCTATAAAGAAACAAGAAAGTTCTATGAACTTGAAGAACTCTGGAGTGATGCAATATTTTCAGAATACGAGACTTTGTAGTAATCTTTAATAATTCTGTCGAATAAAGCTCCAAAATCCTAACAAAAGAACCCTAATAAGCGTTTTTTAGTAAATTGGTACAAATACATGGAAAATAATAATAACAATAAAAAGAAACCTGTTCCAAAATTCAATTCGTATTGGATTTATGGGGTAATTGCTTTAGTCCTCATAGCTATGAATATCTTTCTAAATAAGATTTCAAGTGTAGAGAAGCTAGATTATACGGAGGTAGAGCAAATGGTTAAAAGAGGGGAAGTGGAAAGAATTGCCGTAATTAATGGCAAAGAAGGACAAGTTTTCCTCAGAGATGGGGAGACATCAGATGGCAAACATCCTAATGTTGACCGCAAATTCAAAGACAAAAACGCTGATTATACCTTTGGCTTAACCAATGGGGAGGATTTTAAGAAGGATCTAAATCAATGGCAAACTGGAGTTCCTGAAGCCGAAAAAGCAAGCCTTTTCATCGGAGATGCACCAGATTATTGGAGCTTCATACTAAGTTGGCTTTTGCCAATCTTCTTGCTGATTGCCATTTGGGTGATTATTATGAGAAGAATGGGAGGAGGTGCCGGTGGTCCTGGCTCGCAGATATTTAACATTGGAAAATCTAAAGCAACCTTATTTGATCAAAATACCAAAGTAACAGTCACTTTCAAGGATGTGGCCGGATTGGATGAAGCAAAAGAGGAAGTGATGGAAGTCGTTGACTTTTTAAAGACACCAAAAAAATATACTGCACTTGGTGGAAAAATCCCTAAAGGAGTATTACTTGTTGGCCCTCCGGGTACGGGTAAAACTTTACTCGCTAAAGCTGTTGCTGGTGAAGCGGGCGTTCCCTTCTTTTCAATCTCAGGTTCTGATTTTGTGGAAATGTTTGTTGGAGTTGGTGCATCTAGAGTTAGAGACCTTTTTAAACAAGCGAGAGAAAAAGCGCCATGCATCGTTTTTATTGATGAAATTGATGCAATTGGTAGAGCTAGAGGCAAAGGAGCCATGCAAGGTGGCAATGATGAAAGAGAAAATACTTTAAACCAATTATTGGTTGAAATGGATGGTTTCAGCACGGATAAAGGTGTTATCCTTATGGCGGCTACTAACCGACATGATATCTTGGATAAAGCCTTGATGAGACCAGGTAGATTTGATAGACAGATAGGTATTGATATTCCTGATCTTAAAGGAAGGGAAGCAATATTTAAAGTTCATCTTAAAACCATTAAAAATGGTCCAGAAATGAATTCACATACATTGGCAGAAATGACTCCTGGTTTTGCTGGAGCCGATATCGCAAATGTTTGCAATGAAGCCGCTTTAGTTGCTGCTAGAAGAAACAAGAAAGCAGTAGACATGGATGATTTCAATTATGCTTTAGATAGAGTAATTGGTGGTTTAGAAAAGAAAAATAAGATAATCGCTCCAAAGGAGAAAGAGATAATTGCTTATCATGAAGCAGGCCATGCAATTTGCGGTTGGTTCCTAGAAAATGCTTCTCCTTTAGTGAAAGTGACCATCGTGCCTAGAGGAGTTGGGACATTAGGTTATGCGCAATATTTACCTAAAGAAGAATACATAACACGTACCGAAGCACTTTTGGATAGAATGTGTATGACTTTTGGGGGAAGAGCTGCTGAAAAATTAGTATTCAATAAGATATCCACTGGGGCCCAATCTGATTTAGATCAGGTAACCAAAATGGCATATAGCATGATTACTGTTTTTGGTATGAATGAAAAAGTAGGGCAAGTATCTTTTTATGATATGAACCAAAATTCATTTCAGAGGCCTTATTCCGATGCAACAGCTATGCTTATTGATGATGAAGTTAGAAAGCTTCTAGATCAACAATATCAACGTGCTCAAGACCTATTAAAGGATAAAAGAAATGAACTAGAGATCTTGGCAAAAGAACTCTTGTCCAAAGAGGTACTATTAAAATCAGATGTTGAAAGATTGATCGGACAACGTACGGCTGAGATAACAATTGCTGAAATGAATGGCACCTCAACCAATGGTGTTGATGAATCTTCAGCAGATCATAACTCAGATATTAAAGCTGACTAGTTGGTTCTATTATGACAAAAGTAAAAAGGCCATCACGCTTAAGCGTGATGGCCTTTTTACTTTTGATTAAATACTTCTTTCTAAGCTACTATTCTTCAATATTAGCTCTTTCTTCCGTTCTAACTAATAGTTGGAATCCATTGCCGTGAATGTTTACAATTTCAATGTTTGTATCTGCTTTTAAGTACTTTCTAAGCTTAGTAACAAATACATCCATACTTCTCGCAGTAAAGTAATTGTCTTCTCCCCAAATCTTTGTCAAAGCTTCTGATCTTGGCAATATATCATTCATGTATAAAGCAAACAATCTTAATAACTGAGCTTCTTTTGGTGAAAGCTTTTCCTTGTTCTCTTCAGCTGTACCTTCTGAGAAGGTTAAGATTCTCAATGGATAATTGAAGTGATATTTACCAATGTGAAATTCCTTGATCTCTTCTTTAGGGTCTTCTTTTGCAGAAGACCTTTTTAAAATTGCCTGAATACGTAGTAGCAATTCTTCTGAATTAAATGGCTTACTGATATAGTCATCAGCTCCAATCCTAAGGCCTTCCAAAACATCATCTGTCATGGTTTTAGCCGTTAAAAATATAATTGGAACTTCTTTATTCAGAATCTTGACATCTTTGGCAAGAGTAAATCCATCCTTTTTTGGCATCATCACATCGAAGATGCATAGATCAAATTCCCCTTTTTTAAAACTATCAAGTCCAGCTTCACCATCTGTTGCGAGGGTGACATCATATTCGTGCATTTCAAGATATGATCTTAAAACATCCCCAAAATTTTGATCATCTTCTACTAGTAGAATTTTTTGGTTGGACATAAAGATTAATATTTTAGTTTATTGCAATATATTATTAAGACTATTGCCTCGTAAAAAATTGCATTATATGAATAAATGTTAACAAAATCTACTCTATAGACTGCATAAAAGGAAAATACAGGCTAAAACTACTCCCTTTTCCTAATTCACTGCTCACTGTCACCGTTCCATTATGCGCAGTCATTAAGGCTTTCACATAGCTTAAACCTAAGCCAAAACCCTTGACATCATGTAAATTACCTGTATGAACTCTATAAAACTTATCGAAAATGTGCTTTCTAGCTTCAGAACTCATACCAATTCCTTTGTCTGTTACTATAACTTCAACACCATTTCTAACATTGCGTGTTGACACAGAAATCATGGGATTTTTTGGAGAATATTTATTTGCATTATCCAATAAATTATGGATCATGCTGGAAATATGTGTTTTATCACCCATTATTATTGGGTTTTTTGCCTCCAAAATGCTGCTTACCTCGCCATTTTTCTGTTCTACTTGCAAGGATACATTACTTACTGCCTCCTTGACAAGATTATGGATGTCTAACTCTGTTATCTTTAATTTTAGGTTTTCATTATCAAATTTAGCCATTTGAAGAACTTTTTCTACCTGACTTAGCATTCTCTTATTTTCTTGCTTTATAATGTCAGCAAACCGATTTACTTTGTCAGCATTCCCTGAAATCATGGGACTTGTAATCGAATCAGCAGCTAATGAAATAGTCGCAATCGGGGTTTTAAATTCATGGGTCATATTATTAATGAAATCGGTTTTCATTTCCGAAATCTTTTTTTGTCTAATTATAACCTGTACAGAGTAAACGAAACAAAGCATGATTATGCTGATAAAAATTAAAGCCATTAGCAAAGTTTTCCATGCTGACTTCCATGCTAAACTGTTTAAATAAGGAAAATAGACCACTAAATAACCTGGTGTATTAATTCCTCTTGCATACAAAGGAATCTTAAAACCTGAATCCATCAGGTTGTTATCTGCAGTATATGTATTATTTACCAATACTTTTGGGCCCATGTCATCAACCTGGAAATGCCCGTCTTTAATGACAAAACAGTTCTTTTTTGTAGAATAAACACCATATTTAAATTCTGTCCTTATACCACGACTTTTTAATTCTTGATCTACCAATTTTTCAAAGTGGAGTAAGCCAGGTATTCTTTTTTCAATCGCCAGAAACCCTCTCTCTGTTACCCTTCTTTCCAATTTTTCCATTTTATCGGCCCGCAATTTTTCTTTCTCACGGGTGCAATCATGACAATCACAATCGTTCTCATGGACCAATCGGAAATACTCATCATCATTCGTAAATGTTGAAGAACTTTTTACTGATTTTTTGATATTTATTATTTCACCGTTTTTAGTTGTAATTTTTTCCTCAGAATTGATTTCCACCCTTATCCCTTTAGGTTGGTACATTAAGTCATATTCTTCTTGTTCTACGAGTTTTTGTGAAATCGAATACAATGCTTCTTGAACTTTTACTTCAAATTGTTGCTTGCCTAACTGAATAGACCAGTTTATCCAATAGAATTGCAATGCAGCTATTCCAAGTACAGCTAAAGACATCAAGCTTATAATCAGCCAAATGGTTTTCTTATCCATCTAGTATTTACAATTTAAAAGGATCTTATTGATATTAGTTTCTTTATTCAATTGAACGAGAATTTTAACAAATTTACCTATCTGAAATAGCGATTTTTTGTATTTAACTAAGATTTAACCTTTTTGTGCTTAAATCCATGCTTGCTTTGCCTTATTTTTGGTAACTCTATTATTGATTCACTTTAAGAACTAATAAATACATATTAAAAATGGTAAAAAACACACTTTTAGCTCAATTATTCTTGATACTATTATTTGTCTTTGGCTATAGCTTAACTTCTTTTGCGCAAAGCGAAGGAGAAAAGACTATGATCATTACGATTGAAACTGTCAATGAAAATAACAAGAAGGAAGTTAAAAAATTGAAGTTTACTGGTGAAGAGGCTGATGAATCTAA
>CALIIW010000016.1 GCA_938018185.1 uncultured Saprospiraceae bacterium | reverse complement strand
GGAGACAGAGAAGAGCGAGGTGCTGAAAATATTATTAGACAAATTAATGAAACAGGTAACAAGGGCAAGTTAATTATCCTCTGTGGCTGGGATCATCTAAGAGAAGGAAATGCTGGAACTTACTGGGAATATGCTTTGGCTGAACGGCTAAAGCAAAAAACAAAAAGTGATCCTTTGACCATAAATCAAACGGAATACAATGAACGACTTAATAGGGAATATGAAAATCCTTTAATGCAAAGAATCGAGGCAAATCAATCCTTAATTCTTATGGATAAACATAATGAACCAATAGACATGGTAAAAGACACCGCTTGGTATGATGCATTTGTGGTTCATCCACGAGCTCAATTTATAGACGGTATACCGAATTGGATTTTGAAAGAAGGGCCAATTAGAAAGTTTAATTTATCAGAATTAAAAATGGAGCCCCCTTTCAAAATATTTGTATTTGAATCGACTGATGATCCTAAATTAGCGGCACCCATTTATGTAAGAGAGTTAGAAAGTAAGGAAGAGAAAGCCATTGTTCCTACTAGAGGAAGAAAAATAAAGATAGTAGTTACAAATAAAAAGGAAAGTGTTCTTATTGAATAAGAAATACGATTGTGAACAAACAAATGATTAAAATTATCCAGAACAATGTTCAATTAAAAGAATTAAAGAATTGTGAAAATAATAATTGATTGAATTTTACATGAAATAAAAAGTGAAATGGAATATAAAATTTATGTTGGATCAATATTGAAAATAAAAAATGGATTCCTCAAAGGAAAATCGCAGATCATGTATTGTGGAATGTCTAATGAAAATACTTTTGTCTTATCACCGCTTATACATAACACCTATCAAGGCTATAGTCCAAATGTATATTATAACTTAAACAGCTTTATAATTCGGATTAATGGTAAAGAATTTGATGTTATTGAAGTGACACCTGATTATATAATTTTGGGAGATTAAGGTAGACCTGATTAGAAAATTGTCCTGGTATTAAGCTAGAAGTACTCCTTGGAAAACGCGACATTTGCATTTCTCGCTTAACATGATTAACCCGTAATTGTTTTCTTTACATTGACTAAATAGCTTTTCCCAATTGGCAGTTGTTGTTTGGCAAATTTAATCTGATTGCCTTCTATTGATTTGACATGGTTGATGTTAACTATGTAAAAGCTACATTTATTAATTGTTTTCTCTCTTCTCTCTTTGTTTTGTTTGTTCAGAATAAATTAACAGCCTTTAAACAAACAAGTATTTTATCTAACAACATGAAATTTGGCCTTACTGATTTTCTTGGAATCAGATTGAAAAATTGCAAAATAATGTCCTTGACTAAGGCCGGAGATGTCAATTCTTTTTGTTCCTGATAATTGTGCTTCTTGGTAAACAACTTGCCCCATCAAATTTGCAATTGTAAATAGACCTTTTTCTGGAACTTCGACTTGGATATCATATTTTGCTAAGCTTGGAAATAACTTAAGATCAGTAAAGAGAGCATATGATTCCTTGACATCCACTGCAATGTTACTTCTTATAAATTCAACAACCATTGCTTGGTAAAAATCTAAATTCGAATCTCCATGTGAACCATTAGGAATAAATAAAGTTTGAGCACCACTGTTGTTTAAAAAATCAGTTTCTTCTGGAAGCAATGCACCTGTTTGCATATCCCTTTCAGCATAGGTATACATCATCTTGGAAAGATCTAAGTTTGCTAAAGAGTCAATCCAACGGTTAGCAAATGCAGCAGCACCCAATGTTAATAATCCTTGATCCCAGATACCTTGTTGATTTAAAACAAGCGTATACCCATCATCTTCAAATGTTGGCAAGTAGCCATCTAGCAAATAATCTACAAATTCTAATGGCATATTTAAACGTCCTTCCATAGGAATGATCCTGTGAATATTATCCACGCCATAGTCATCGAGATATTCACCTAAAAGAATGGCTCCCCAAGATGCTCCTACTAGAACTACCGTTTTATTTTGAGCATTATAATGCTGTACGGCTTTTTCGATTAGTGCTACTGTTGTATCATTAACGGCAACACCTTCTTCTAAGGTCAAGTTTTCATTTGATAAAACTTCTGTTAGCATTTCTTGCTTCATAACTTCAACTACCGAAAAAGTAGAGATTCCTTCCAGGTATTCAAAGGTGCCTTGGTACAACTGCGGAGATGGGCCTCCGTGCAAGGCTAATATAATTGTGTCAGCGTTGAAATTGCCTCTTACTGCTGTATAATCTGATACATCAGGTAAAGTAGAAGGATCTATATGCTGTGCTGACAAATTTAGGTTTAGGAGAAGAATAAGAAAGGTAAGGGTTTTGATTAATTCCATGCTTTATTATTTTTAGAATTTTAGATTCTAAGTTAATAACAAATTATGAAAATAGTATTGTTTTTTTAATAAAACTAAAACCTCCCACAACCTATCCTTTCATCTTATCCACCACAGGTGTTTCTCCAAAATTGTAAAACATAAAAGACAAAATATCCGAAGCTTCGTTTATCTTTTCTTTTGTAGACTTACCAGCACCATGGCCAGCATCGATAGCTACCCTTATCATAACCGGCGTTTCACCAGTATGCTGATGTTGTAATTCTGAAATAAATTTAAAAGAGTGGGCAGGTACCACCCGGTCATCATGGTCACCAGTCGTAACCAGGGTAGCAGGGTAGGCTTGTTTTTCTATGTTATGCAAAGGGGAATAAGCGTGCAGGTATTTGAAATCCTCAGCGTTTGCATTTGAACCGTAGTCAGATGCCCATGCCCAACCGATAGTAAATTTTTCATACCGCAACATATCAAGCACACCAACGGCAGGTAAAGCCACTTTGTATAGATCTGGCCGTTGGGTCATGACTGCCCCAATTAACAAGCCACCATTGGATCTTCCATAAGCAGCCAATTTTTCAGAAGAAGTATAGTTTTCTTTTATCAGATATTCCGAAGCAGCAATAAAATCATTAAAGACATTTTGCTTCTTGCTTTTTGTTCCAGCTTTATGCCAATCTGAACCAAACTCACCACCTCCTCTTATATTAGCTACAGCAAAAACACCATCGTTTTCCATCATAAATGGAGCCAAGGATAATCTTGTTGTATTAAATCCCGGGAGAATACTAATGTCAAAACCTCCATACCCATAAATCAAAGTTGGACGATTGCCATCTAATTCTAAGCCCTTCTTATGACTGATGAACATCGGTATCTTTGTGCCATCTTTAGAAGTAAACCATACTTGTTTTGTTTCAAATTTATTTGAATCAAAATCAATTTTTGGCGCTTTGTGTAAATTGACTTTTCCAGTCTCAAGGTCAAGTTTGTATATGCTCAAAGGTTTGGTAAAACTCTCAAAAGCGAAAAAGGCATTACTATCTTCCTTGGTCCCAGTGACATTTTGAACTTTTCCAATCTCGGGTAATTTGACATTGGACAACACCTTACCCTCCATGTCATAAATTTTGATTTGGTTGGAAGCATTTTCTAAATAATTCAAAACCAACTTCCCTCCTAATACATCTACAGACTGAATGACATGTTTTGATTCAGGAATGAGGTCTGTCCAATTTTTCTCTTGTGGTTTTTTGGTATCAATTAAAACGATGCGCTTGTTGGGGGCGTTGTTGTTGGTGAGCACCAATAATTTGGAACCAAGATTGTCAATGAAGGTAAAGTCATCTTTAATCTCATCAACAATAGGGATGAACTCATCCTTTTTACTTTCAAGTTCTTTATAATAAAGCGCGTTGCCACTGGTTGATTCCCAAGCTCCTAAAAGTAAATACTTTTCATCTTGTGTGATGGAAGTATAAAATCCTCGGTCTGGATTAGATCTGTCAAAGTAAATGGGTTTATCTTCTGCCTGACTGCTACCCACTTCATGAAAGTATATTGCATGATTTTGGTTTTCGCCTTTTAGTTTTTCTCCTTTCTTAGGTGCTGGATATCTCGAATAGTAAAAGCCATTTCCTTGCCAAGCTATTTCAGAAAACTTCACCCATTTGACTTCATCAGGTCCTTGTTTTTTTGTTTCTAGATCTAGGACTTTTATAGTTTGCCAATCTGAACCGCCTTCTGAAACTTCATAGGCCAAATATTTGCCGTCTTTCGAAAACTTGATACCACCTAGGGAAGTGGTTCCATCACTTGAAAATTTATTTGGATCCAAGACTATTTCTGGGGCTGCTTCCAAACCTTTTTGCCGATAAAGGACATCTTGGTTTTGCAAGCCATCATTTTTGAAAAAGTAATAATAGTCTTTCTTTTTGACAGGCGCAGAATACCGCTCATAAGACCATAATTTTTCTAATCTGTCTTGGATTTTTTGCCTAAATGGAATGCGATCTATGAAGCCATAAGTAGCCTTGTTTTGGGCTTTTACCCAATTGCCTGTTTCTGTAGAGCGATCATCTTCTAGCCATCTATAGGCATCTAGAACTTTTGTGCCATGATAATCTTCTACTAAATCTCCTCTTTTTGTTAAGGGATATTCGGGTACTTCGATGTTAGTCATTGTAGAGGCTATTGTTTTGGACACTTTTTTAGAATTATTTGCTGGTTGGGTACAAGTCAATAAACAAAGACAAAATCCCAATGAAATGGAGATAATTTTGATGGTTTTTAGGTACATAGTGCGCATTAATTTAATCTGTTTTTGTCTATTTATTTCCCTATTTTTGCATAGGAATTCAATAATCCACGAAATTACCACATATTTTTAATATTAAAAGTATTTCTATTTTGTTCAATCAGCCGATTTGCCTTATGATTCCTAATTTAACTAAGCTTTTTCTTGTATTGTGTTGTTTTATTTGCTGCCAGACGCTATCAGCACAGAAAGTAATGAAAAACACCAATGGTGAAATCATTGTGCAATATCAGGATGGATCTTGGAGATATTATGATCCAAAAGATACCTCAGATATCAAACTTCTCGAAGAACAGAATAGAAGGGTAAAGGAGAGGAATGCGGCTAAATTGCAAAAGGACAGGATTGTAGAAAGAACTTCAGACTCAAAAAATAAAAAAGCCAATAAAGTCAAAGCGCAAAAAAGTAAAAAGACCTCCAATAAAAAATCTAAAAAGAAAAGGATTGCCTCATCGAAAAGCAATAAGTCCAAGAAGTCAAAATCGAAAAAATTCAAGGACAAAAAATCGAAAAATCTCAAATTGGCAAAAAAGAAGTCTTCAAAGTTTAAAACTAATTATCCATCAGGAACTGATTTTAATGACATGGCCACAAAAATCATTGTAGACTCAAATTCCAAGAAAGTAAAAGTTAAGGAAGAAGAAAGGAAAGCGCTTTTTCAAAAAAATATTTTGGATGATAAATTAAAAAGGGCAAAGAAAAATAAAGCAGGTAAAATGGAGCTTCAATCCCTTTCTGCAAAATTAAAAGCGGCAAAAACTAATTTGAAAGGTTTGAAAAAATCAAGATCCATTCTTGATAAAAAAAGGAGATCTTATGCTGCTATTATTGACAAAGAACCACTAGAACAAGAAAGAATGTTTGTTAAATTGGACAAGAAATTTGGATCTGCATCTTCTGCTTCTTCAAATGCAGCTTCTCAATCAAAGCTTTCTTTAAATCGTAAAAAGAACAAAACAAATAAAACGGTAGGCAATATAGATGCTGGGGCAAGGACAACTAGAAATAATAATACGAGTAATATGCCCTGGCCAAAGAAAGTTGATTTTAGTAAAAATCCTCCTTCTTCTCTATGTGCAGTAGCTTTTCAAGGAGTAGATGATTTTTCTGGAAAAAGAAGAAAGGATTTATTTCCTAAAAAGTTTTTTAGCTATACAGATGAAAGAATGGCAAAGTTTTTTCCTGAAGGAGATATGGTTGAATGCAAAGCCCACTTAAGTATTGTTTCTGGTGGCCTAACTTTTTTATCTACCGAGATAGTTATTAATAGCGAATCAGCAAAGACCTCTTATGGCAGTTTAGAAAAAGGAACATTGCTTACTTTAAAGTTAGTGAATGGTGAAAATATTAATCTCACAAATAATAAATCAGATGTAGGTCTTTTAGATCCTATTGCAAAAACAGTGACCTACAAAACTCAATATTTGGTTCCTTCTCAACACATCAAAACATTGCAGAAAAATGAGGTGGATCTCTTGAGGTTGGTTTGGGGAACTGGTTATGAAGATTACTTCATTTATGAAACTGATTTTTTTATTGATCAGTTGAAATGCCTTTTAGAATAGACGTACCATTAAGATAAATAATCATGTCAGATACAGAAAACGAACTTGGGAATGTCCACATGCTGGGTTTAAAATTACCAACCGATCCAAGGTGGGTTAATTTAACGGAAAAAAGATTAGAAGATATATTAACGGATCATGCTTATTGCGAGCAAAAAGCAGCCTTAACTTGTATCTCCTTAATTCAGAAATATCCAGAAAAGGAAACGCTAGTTAGAGAACTAGCCCCGATAGTCACCGAAGAGTGGGGCCACTTTAGAATGGTACTCGCGGAGTTAGACAGCAGAGGTTTGAAATTAGGCGGTCAACGAAAAGACGAATATGTAAACCAGTTGATGAAATTTCAAATAGGAGGAGGATCTCCAGAAAGCCGTCTTGTTGAAAAACTACTCATCTCCGCACTTATAGAAGCTAGATCCTGTGAGCGGTTTAGATTGTTGTCATTACACCTAGAAGAACAAGAACTCAAAGATTTTTATCACAAATTCATGGTCTCAGAAGCAGGCCACTACAGACTCTTTTTAGACCTAGCAAAAATGTATGGGGAAGAAGAGCATGTGAAGAAAAGGTGGAAAGAGTATTTAGAATATGAGGCAGAAGTTTTAAAAAATTTAGATTTGAGAGGAGATAGGATTCATTGATATGTAATTCATAGTTCATAGGGAATAGTTCATCTTGCTACTGGCAGGATGAACTATTTTTTTTATGGACATCGGTTTATATGGATTTAAACTTCATTGTCTTATGAAAAAGCATTCCGCATATTCCCGAATCTGAGTAGTGAGCAGTGCTTGTCAGTATTATTTTATAGATATTTCATTGGGTTTTGATAAGTAAATTCAGTAACACAGTTGGTATTCGACAAATATATCAGCATCACACATCACGATAATTGCGACCTTAGCAGCCTAAGGGCTTGTTTCGCTCTATAAACTTATCTACTTATCCTTATCTTAAAGCAAAATAAACTAAAATGATTGTAACAAAGGACATAGATTATATCACATTAATTAAAGTGAGAGGTAAAAATATGCTATGGTTATTAGCTTTTATGGGGATTGTTGCCTTGCTATATCATTTTAAAATAGTAACTATTAATATTCCCTGGCTTCCTGTATCAGTAATAGGAACTGCTGTTGCATTCTATGTAGGTTTTAAGAATAACCAAGCTTATGATAGAATGTGGGAAGCGCGTAAAATTTGGGGAGGGATTATAAACGATAGTCGGACTTGGGGGATGATGGTTGATAGTTACATATCAAATTTGTCTACAACAAATGAAAAAAGCCAAAATGAGGTTTACGAAATAAAGAAGAGACTTATTTATAGGCACATTGCATGGATTTACACTCATAGGAGCCAATTATTAGTTCCGACACAGTGGGAAAACAGGAAGCAATTAGATCGAAAAACAGAAACACTAGATTACGAGCGAAAGAGTTTTGGAATTGGATTAGTTGATGACGAAATTACAAAAACAGAACTAAACTTATTTTTGCCCAAGAAGGAATATGAGCGATTGATAAATCATGTAAACACAGCAACTCAAATAATAAATGAACAGTCTCGTGATCTAGCACAATTGAGACAGCAAAAAATTATAGATGATTTTCGTCATGTGGAATTAGAAAACATACTTCGAACTTTTTATCAACTACAAGGTAAAAATGAACGAATAAAAAAATTCCCTCTACCAAGACAATATGCTCATATGAGTAGAATTTTTGTTGGTATATTTATACTACTTCTTCCATTTAGTATGATTCCAGAATTGTCTAAATTAGGTGATTGGGCGATATGGATATCAATTCCTCTCTGTGCATTGATTGGATGGGTTTATGTTATGATGGAAATAGTAGGAGAAAACACAGCAAATCCTTTTCAAGGACTGATATATGATATCCCTATGATGTCATTATGTCGAACAATAGAAATTGACTTGAGAGAAATGTTGGGAGAAAAAGAATTGCCTCCAGCTATCAAAGCTAAAAATGGAATTCTAATGTAATTTAATGGATTCAATTTATACTCAATTATTCACCTTTACGGATTTGACGAAATTCTTAAAAACGTTTCCCAATTCCAAGTCGACAAAAAACCGGTGCCACTCGATGACTAGCTCCTTCATTTAAGTCTTGACTAGACTTACCAGATAACGAAACATTAATAAAGTATTGATGGTTAATCTGGCGAGAGAGACCGACTTCATATAGATAATGCAGTCCGATATTATTTTTATAATTACCAGCCTTTTCTAGATCTAGCTCTAAAAGATCAGCATTAATACCTTGCGCCTTAAATCGATAAAAAGTGTTCATAGCTAAACCGATACCCACATGGGCAGAAGTCTTTTTCCACCTAAAGTCCCGCATCAATAAGGCCTCCAAGTCTAAGTGGTGA
>CALIIW010000015.1 GCA_938018185.1 uncultured Saprospiraceae bacterium | reverse complement strand
GGCTGGATTACGTCCATTAATTCATGAAGAAGGAAAATCTCCTTCAGAATTATCTAGATCGGATGAAATTTTTATTTCTGATAATAATTTAATATCAATTGCTGGAGGTAAATTGACGGGGTATCGAAAAATGGCAAAACGGATTCTGGATCTTATTCAAAAAAGAAACCCTGGTTTTTCAAAGAAGAAATGCGAGACTAAAAAATTTAAAATACATCTCAATTCTTTCTCAAATTATAAAGCATATTTACAATTTAAGGAGGATTTAAAAAATATGACTAATCTGAGTAAAGAGCGATTGACATCTTTGGAATATTTGTGTTCTTGTTATGGCAGCTCAGGAGCCTATATTTTAAAAGAAGCCTTGGCTTCAGATTTGATCTTTGAAGAAGCGCTCATAAGATCTGAAATCAAGCATGTCATAAATTTTGAATCAGCGGTTCATCCATTAGATTTTATCCTAAGAAGGTCGGGAAGATTATTTTTTAATATTGAGTCCGTAATCAGAAATCTAGATTTCATTATTCAAGAATTTGCGAGTTTTTATTCTTGGAATAAGGACTATACTTTTAAAGTAAAAGAGGCATGTCAAGATGCCATTGATGATGCAAAAATCTCTTAATTTTATCCGCACAAAATGTTACTAAGTCCATCTAAATTCTGCCCAAGCTGCTTGCTGTTTTTCTGATAAATAGGTCCAAGCAACCATATGAGAAATTTTATTTCCTTGTTTCATTTCAACAGTTTCAACTCCAAAAGCTTTAGCCTTTTCCAATAAGGCATACACAGTAGTTAAGTTTGATTTTTTAGAAACAAGGGTAGAAAAGAGAAAGCAATTTGTTGCGTATTTTACGGATTCTAAGATCATTTTTTGGATAAAGGCATGCTCACCACCTTTTGTCCAAAGTTCTTTATGTTTTCCTCCAAAGTTTAAGCTTTTCTTATCAGGATTTTTCTCTTTAAGGTTTTTCAATTTCTTCAAATTTGCTTTTTGAGCTTCTTCAGCGGAAGCATGGAATGGAGGATTGCAAATTGTCAAATCAAAGCTTTCTCCTTCTTTGATGATCCCTTCAAAAATTTCTTTAGAATTTGCCTGCATTCTAAGTTCAACTTTATTTCTCAGATTTTTGTTGTCATCAATTATTTGTTGAGCAGATCTTAGTGTTTCTTTGGTTATATCAGATCCAACAAATGACCAGTTATACGAATCTCTGCCAATAATAGGATAAACGCAATTTGCGCCCACCCCAATATCTAAGCACTTGATCTTTGGACCTCTAGGTATTTTATTGTTATTAAAATAACTGAGTACATCTGCTACATGATGAATATAATTTGCACGTCCTGGGATAGGTGGACACAAATAACCATCAGGAATGTCCCAGTGATCAATTCCATAGAATTGCTTTAGTATGGCTTTGTTGAGAAGTTTTACCGCCTTATTGTTAAAAAAATCTATTGTAGGGTGTGGACTTTTCTTGTTAAAGTGTACAAAAGGAGCAAGTTCTGGGACTTGTTTTGTCAATTCATCAAAATCGTATTTATTCTGATGTTTATTTCTAGGGTGCATGCCTTTTAAATTATGCTTGAAGATAAAAAAAAATGCCCTCTGAGAGACAGAAGGCATTTTCTTTTTTAAGAATGATTTTTTAATTAGTTTATAACTAATCGCTTAGTAAGTAAACCATTTTCGTTTTCAATTTTTACAAAATATACACCATTGGTTAAATTGGATACATCTATTGAAATGTTATTTATTCCTGTTCCCAATGTGTCGTTGTTTCTAGTAATTAAAGTTTGCCCAGTGATGTTAGTTATTGAAACTTGAAATGTTTCCTGCTTATCAAGCCCAATTGAAAGATTAATATTGTCCCTAGCTGGGTTTGGTGAAATTTGGAAAGAAACATTTTCTAATACATTTTGATTAGATGTCAAAGTAGTTACTTCAAAATTGTTAAAATCTTGAGATTCAAAACCATCGTTTTTATATATTAAATTTCCTTCATCGTCATGTACTGTTATTTCACCATCAATGCCATTTCCAGCTTGATCATAAATTCTAAATTCATAACAATCTACTTCAGTCAATACATGTCTGTTTTCGATAAGTGCATTTGCTTCATTTAAATCTTCAGAAACAATTAAATTACCATCACTATTAAAGATTTCATAATAGTTACCGTGATCTTCACTGTTTGCATCTGTTTGAACTGATACAAGGATAGTACTTGTAGTTTCAAAATTTATGTAATCATAGAATGATCTTGTTTCTGAACTGTTACCATTGATATTACTAAGTCTAAGTTCAAAAGTAGTGTTTTCTCTTACCAAACTACTAGGTGCTCTTATTTCTTCAATGACAGCATACGGTTGAGCTTCTCCTACCCAATCCTTTGTATAAACCTGTTCTTCGTTTTTGAAAACTTCGATTGTAGCAGAAGTGATAGTTTCTTCCCCACTGTTACTTAGCATATAGTATGGTTTATGTTGGTAGACATTTGAACAAACTGAACCATTGAAAGCATCATCTTTCAATACGATAGGATTGATTCCTTCACTAAGCTGAGGTGCAAGATCCTTTAGAGCTACAATGCTAGCCTCATTCAATTGACCAATTTCACTAACCAATCTATTTGGGTAAACCATGAATATAGTTGGATAATAATTTATTTGATAATCTAATGCTATTTCTCTACTTTCGATGATAGGATATGGTGTTCCCGTTACCCAATCTCCTGTGGTACCTCCTGTACATCCTGCTTCATCATAAAGACATTCTAAATTTGTATTGCCGTCTCCTTCGATAGAGAACACATACATCTCATCTGTTCCATCTGGACCGTAGTTATTAAATACATCTTTCAAATGTTCCTCAGTATGATATCTCCAACACGGTCCACACCAGGTTGCAAATACATCCAGGATAACTATTTTGCCTTCATCTAATAAATCATAAAGCTTATGCTCGACACCATTAATATCAGTAGCTGTGAAATCTGGTGCAATACTTTCTGGTGCTATTTGCGCAAAGGTATAGTGGCTTAGGAACAGCAGGCAGCTTAAAATTGTAATTGTTTTTTTCATATTTGCTTCTTAAGTTATTTATTCTCTAAATATAGGGAATAAATGTTGTTTTTAAGCTAAGAAGAAATAGAAATGAGTGAATCTAATCGTGATAAGACTTTAATATTACAATTCTAATGAGATTGGCGAAATTATCTATTGTTTTTCAGCGAAGATTTTAAAATTGTCCAGCCATTTTTGTACTTGTTTTTCAAACATTGATGGAAAGAACTTAGCCATAAGCTTGGGGATTATCCCTCTAAATTCAGTGTATTCAATTTCAGCTTCATATAATGTTTGTTCTTCATTTATGCTCTTAAATTTTGAGATCATAAAATTGTCCATATGTTTGTGCGTATACAAACCACGAAAATAATCTGGCAATTTGTTACTGGTAATTGTTTCAGTAATAACCATTTCCCGTCTATTCATTTTGTAATACATATCAGAAATTGCACCTTCCTCTCCTTCAATACCAGAGATGATTTGCTTTTTAATAAATCCATCTTGATAATGGGCTAAATTGTTCGGATCTGCGAATAAATTTGCAACCAACTTTTTTGGTTTATCAATCGTTACAGAGCATGTAAATTTCACCATATCTAAGTCAGGATTTTTGACATTTTGAACATTCTTGTTGAATTGACAAATATACAGTCATTACCTAAAAATAAACTCATAATATCTAAATATTATGAGTTTAAAACTAATGCTTCAAAGCATTTGGCTTAAAACTTGACTTTTAATTATGAGGCTTATAGAAAGAATGGAAGTTAAATAACTTGTACCACTCAAATTTTGCAAACTATTAATGAAATCTAATTAGATAAAAGTTAAATCGAGTTTAGGGGATATGACAAAAGGAATACTAAATTATATTATGACACGAGGGGTCACTAAATCGAAAGGAAATAGCGATGACCTAACTGTCTACTTAAATATGGTTTGTTTTTTATCCTGTATTGGTGTTTTGTTTATATCATCTGCTAATTTTTACTTCTATAAAGATTATATATACTTAGGTATATGCTTCCACATCTTTTTAACCTTTTTTGGAGTGATAGTCTTGCATCACTTTAGTAAACTTAAGGCAGCTAAAGTATTCTTTTCAATTGGAATATCATTCTGGATTTTACTAGCAACAATATTGATAGGTGGTTTTTTTAGCCAAAGCCTAGTTGTAGGTACTTCGATTGCTGTAACCTTCCTTCTATTTAAGCAACAGGCAAAATTTGGTGGGTACCTAATTCTAATTAATTCATTGAGTTTTGTAGCTGCGAATATATATAGTTATTTTAATAAACCATTATTTGGAATTCGAGACTACCCTGGAGATGAACTTGGATTTTTCTTTTTATGTTTGGCTTGGCTATCAATAATATTTTATACTTATGAATCAAGGAAAGTGAAATTGATCAAATCATTAAAGAATTCTAACAAAGAGTTAATTGCAAAAACCGACGAGTTGCAGAAGTTTACCTATGTGGCTTCTCATGATTTAAAATCTCCTTTAGTGAACATGATCAATTTCTTAAATTTAATGAAAGAAGATCTTGAAAAAAAGAATTATGAAAACCTGAAAAGTTATTTACACTTTAGTCAAGCAGGTGCACATCAAATGAATGAATTGATTGAAGCTGTTCTAGAACTTTCGAAAATAAATGAAGGAAAAAAAGACCAATACAAAGTAAATCAACTAAACGCTGTACTTAACAAGGCTATTAAAAATTCCCAAAAGGAAATTAGAGCTAAAGGGGGTTTTATTCAGAAAGGAGAATTACCAGAATTAATCTGCAATGAAATCGATTTGCTGGTAATTTTTCAGAACCTTATCAAGAATGCATTTCATTATAATAAATCTTCAAAACCAGTCCTAGTCATAAGTTCTGAGGTAAATGAAAATCAAATCTTTATTACTTTTCGAGACAATGGTATAGGGATTAAAGAAAAATACCATGCGCAAATATTTGAATATTTTAAAAGGCTTCATAACAATGCGGAATTTTCAGGAACTGGAATTGGGCTAGGACTCTGTAGAAAGATAATGGATAGATATGAAGGAACTATTTCAGTGAAATCTGAATTTGGTGTTTATACCGAATTTACTTTGATGTTTCCAAGAGTCGAAAATCTGGCTGAGCGATCTGATGAAACTATTTATAAGCGCATGCGATCAAATTGATTTACTTTTCTAACAATTTATTACCTACTCCTTTTACAAAAATCAAGCTACCTCGATATATCTCTATAATAGGCCAAATAGTATTTTAAGCACAATTTCTCTCATAAATACTTGATTTTGATTTATCTACGATGAATTTTGATTGTTAATAACAATTAATTGGATCAAAGATCTTACATTTACAATAGGAGTCCCGGAGTGGATTCTTATATACATATGAAAATCCTCTTCAAATCAACAATCGCTATTCTACTTGCCTATGGCTCTTTCGAGTTCATATATAAACCCCTTTTAAGTCTATTTCCTACAGAACAGAAAACTAACTTAGAATTTAGAACGGATTATGAATTCAATAAAAAAGGAAAAGACTTAAATGAAGTTCTTCAACCAATGGTCTATACTGCTTCAACATTAGAAGGGGTTTCTTTTCCTGAAATTACAAATGAACTCACTGTTGCTCTTTCTCATCATAAAAAGCTTTTGAGCTTAAGAAAACAGAAATCACATCAAGTAGTTGGAAATCTAAGTTTATCTGTATGCGAACTAGAGGAAGTCATTGATGCGCTATTAAAGCTTGATGATCCTAAAGAATTGCATACTAAGTTAGATGCTTATCGTGTGGGTGGTAAGAAAAATACAGGAGAGGTTCAGTTTACTGGTTACTATACTCCATTGATAGATGTCAGTAAAAAGAAAACATCAAAATACAAATATCCAATCTATAAAAAGCCATTCTCTTTTATTGGAAAGCTCCCAACTCGGGAAGCAATAGATAGAGATAAAATATTAGATGGCATGGGTTTGGAGTTGGCTTATGCAAAGGATATTTTGGATATCTATTTCATGCAAGTCCAAGGTTCAGGATATGTAAAGTATAGAGATGGAAGTCAAGAAATGTTTAGTTATGGTGGATCAAATGGACATCCCTATCGAAGCATAGGAAGGCATTTAAAAAATAATAAAGTCTATAAGATTTCTAGCATCTCTCAAAAAGGAATTAGGGCCTTTTTTAAAAGGAACCCTTCACTTTTGGAAGAAGTATTGTGCAGTAATCCATCTTATACTTTTTTTAATCCTAGACAAACCCCACCTAAAGGGGCTGGGCATGTGCCTTTGAGCGATGGTATTTCAATTGCAGTTGACCGAAGATACATCCCGCTTGGTGCCACCATATTGGCTGCTGTTCCAGCTTATAATGAAAACGGCAAATTGCAAGGACATGAATTAAAAATCCTGTTGGCTCAGGATGTAGGTGGCGCTATCAAAGGGTCAGGACATATTGATTATTATAATGGTATTGGAAATGAAGCTGAAAAAATAGCTTCTCAATATTATCATTATGGTAAAATGTGGCTATTACTCCCCAAATCTGACGAAGGTGGAGCAGATCGCCTTGTACAAGCAAATTAAGTGAAATTTTCATATTGAAATAATTGACATATGAATTTATAATTCATACCTTTGTTCTGTTAGAGAATTGCACTCTAATCTGACACTTTTTTAATTGAACCAACTTTAAAAACAAGCCCATGCCCGATTCTGATAAGAATAAGCACAATTCTTATTTCCCTATCCAAACATCAATGGATAAGTATAAAGATTGGCTAATTTTGACCTCCATTCTGGTTTTAGGCATTGCTGGCCTTTGCTTTATTATAAATAATCCAATACAAAAATCTAAAAACGATGCAGACAAAGGCAAATTGATCTCACATCTTTTTGGAAAAAATAAAGCCAATGTTGCTCAAGGAAGTATCAAATCAAACTTGTTGAAAATTAATGGAGAACTAAAGGCTAATAACAAACTTCATTTTGAACTTCAAAATAAAACGGATGAAGCTCAATACATTTTACTTTTAGGAGATAAGCAAGTGAAAGAATTTAAAGGGAACCAAATTTCACATCAATTCAAACAAGCGGGTATTTATAAAATAGAATTACAACAAAAATTGGGAGACCAGATTTCAGTTGTTCACTCTGAATATTTAGACGTGATTTGAGGAGCCTAAGTTAGGCGGAACTTGTGATAGAGTAAGTACTTTATGTTTATATTTTTTTCAGCCAATTATTGATCAAAAGCGTATTGAACAATATTTGCTCCCATTCTTAAAGCTTGTTGCCTCAATGATTCTGGGTCTTTGTGTACTGCTTGATCTTCCCAGCCATCTCCAAGATCACATTCGTAGGAATAAAAACACACCAGGCGACCTTCCCAAACCAAACCAAAGCCTTGTGCAGGTTTATCATCATGCTTGTGAATTTTAGGTAATCCATCCTTAAAAGGAAATCTTTGAGAGTAGATCTTATGAGAAAATGGTAACTCGTTGAATTCTAATTCTGGAAATACTTTTTTCATTGCAATCCGAACAAATTTATCCATACCATAATTATCATCTATATGGAGAAAACCACCAGCCAACAAATATGTTCTTAAATTTTCTGCTTCTGCATCAGAGAAAACTACATTTCCATGGCCCGTCATGTGTAAAAACGGATGATTAAAAATATCTGCTGAACCCACCTCTACGGTTGCATAGTCGGGGTCTAAGTTTGTGCCTAGTTCTTTATTGCAAAATTTTGCCAAGTTGGGCAAGGAAGTCGGGTTTGAATACCAATCTCCTCCACCATTATATTTTAAGAGGCCAAACTTCATTGAAGGCCCTTCAATGCTTGAAAAAGAAAAACAAGCAAATACCAAAGCAGCTAATAGTCCTATTTTATTCATAAATCTTATTTATATATACTATTGAACGGCAAATATAGGGGCATCGTTATATTATTGTCCTAAATTTTCATGGAATAAATGTATCGTTGAAGTGGCTACTATGCCAGCGGTCTCAGTTCTCAGCCTTTCCTTGCCTAGTCCAATAGGCTTGTAACCCGCCTCAATAATGCTTTCAATTTCTTTTGGATTGAAATCTCCTTCTGGTCCTATCAATACTAAAACATCCTTTCCGGCATCCAATTGACGAATGAGATGCTTGTTTTCATAATCGCAATAAGCAATGTACTTTTCCATATTTGCAGCAGTACTTATAAAAGATTTTAAATCTTGAAGTGGATTTAGCCTAGGAATGAATGCCTTTTGAGATTGTTTAGTAGCGGAAATTAATATCTTTTGTAAACGCTCTGCTCTGATGTGCTTTCTCTCAGAATTTTTTGTGAGGATGGGACTTATTTCATCAATGCCCATTTCAGTGGCCTTTTCAAGAAACCATTCAAAGCGAGACATGTTTTTGGTTGGTGCGATGGCAATGTGGATTCGATAAGGCCTGCTCTTATAGTTTTCAATCTTTTGTAAAACTCGAGCAACTAGTTTTCGCTTATCAAGACTGTTGATTTCACATTCAGAATAGGTGCCTTTTCCATCAATGACCACTATTTTTGAACCTATACGGAGCCTTAAGACCTTTAAGGCATGCTGGGCTTCTTCGCCTTCTATGCTAAGGACATTATCTACTATAAGCTTGGAATAAAACCAATTCATTCATTAAAGTTAAGAGCTCAAATGTAAAGCCCAATTCTCAAACAACCAAAACAGATGAAATTTGTATATATATTAGGCTTCTTCATAGAAATGAAGTAATAATCTGCAACAGATTTGAGTTATTTGTACGTATAGATAAAGAAGTATTACCTTCGCAGGCAGTTCTTCAATAAGAACAATTGTCTATTATAAAAAGGAATTTAGAATATGGGAATTTTAATCATGGTTTCTCAATTTTTCTTGAGTTTATCCATTTTGATCGTTTTACACGAATTCGGACACTTTGCCCCTGCAAAATGGTTTAATACAAGGGTGGAGAAGTTCTATCTCTTTTTTGATCCTTATTTTTCATTATTCAAAGCAAAAATCGGTGATACAGAGTATGGTATTGGCTGGTTGCCTTTGGGAGGTTATGTGAAAATAGCAGGAATGGTGGACGAAAGTATGGATATGGAACAAATGGCACAAGAACCAAAGGAATGGGAGTTTAGATCAAAACCAGCTTGGCAAAGGTTAATAATCATGCTTGGTGGTGTTTTTGTGAACATTATCTTGGGTTACCTTATTTGGGGATCCGTTTTGTCAGTTTATGGTACGGAATACATTCCTGCTCAAAATGTGAAAGAAGGTATTTATGTTGACTCCTTAGGATATAATATAGGCCTAAGAAATGGAGATCACATCATAAAAGTTGGAGAGAAGACTTTTGATCGATTTAATCCTGGAATTTTAAGACAGGAAATCTCGATAAATAACGCTAAGAATATTCTAGTTAATAGAGCAGGTACTGAAGTAAATGTGCCAGTAGACCCTAGGTTTACAGCCATCCTTGCAGCTCATAAATATAGAAATGCAGACTTGTTTACAGCACGTTTTCCTTGGAAAATTGGACGAATAGAAAAAGGGTCTTTTGCTTCAAAGTCTGATCTACAACTTAGCGATCAGATCCTATCTATAAACGGCGTCACCACACCATATTACATGGATGTATCTGATGAGATTAAGAAAAATACACAATCCGTTTTGGTCATGGGCATAGAGAGAGATGGGCAAAAGATGGATATAAATATAAATTGTAAACCTGGAGAAATAATAGGCATTGCCCCTTTGGGAATAAGAAATTTTGTAGAAACAGCTCGAGATGACTATACTTTTGCAGAAGGCTTAGTTGCTGGGTTTCATAAGGGTAACAACTTTTTGCATACACAGATCAAAGCATTTGGTCAAATGGCCAAAGGACGTATTAAAGCAAAAGATAGCATGGGAGGCTTTATGGCTTTCACCCAATTATTCCCTAAAGAATGGAACTGGGAGCGATTTTGGTTGAACACGGCTATTATTTCTTTGATTTTAGGATTTATGAATTTGCTACCTATTCCAGCATTGGACGGGGGACATGTTATGTTCTTGCTTTATGAAATGATATCCGGCAGAAAACCTTCTGATACATTTATGCAATACGCTACAATCTTTGGATTTGTATTGGTTTTAATGCTTTTGATATTTGCAAATGGATTAGATTTCTTAAGATGGTTTAGAGGAGAATAGCATAATGGAGTATTTTGATTTTTATGACATTCCGGTTTCTTTTTTAATTGATGAGAAAGAATTAAAAAAGCAATTCTTAAAAAAGAGTAGGGCTTTTCATCCTGACTTCTTCACCTTGGAGTCTGAAGAAAAGCAAGAAGAGATACTTAAATCTTCTACTTTAAACAATGCAGCTTATAAAGTATTGAAGGATTTTGATTTGAGGATGAAATACATTCTAGATCAAAAAGAAATCCTGAAAGGAGAGGGCCAAGATAAATTAGACCAAGCCTTTCTTATGGAGATGATGGATATCAATGAAGCATTGATGGAACTGCAATTTGAACCTAATGATACAGAAATTCAAAAATTACTTTCTCAAATCAAATCCTTTGAACAAGGTTTAATCGCCGAAGTAGATTCCTTTTTTCAAAAAGATTTTAATTCTTTAAGCTTGGATCAGTTAGATTCCATAAAACAGTATTATCTTAAGAAAAAATATCTGAGCAGACTTGAAGAAAATCTTGCAAAGATGGACCTTAGCCTATAATTATAAAAAAAGCTTTTAATAGAATTCAAATTTTGGCTGGATTCCTTTTGGTGTAAGGTAGTTTTATTTAAAAAAGATGAACGAAAAGCTTTCCATAATTATTCCAGTTTATAACGAACAAAACACCATCCACTTGATCCTTGAAAAGATCAAGCAAGTTGTTTTGTTGGAAGGGCTACAAAAGGAAGTTGTCATTGTTGATGATTGCTCCACAGATAATACTATGGTAAGTCTGAATCGTTATCAAGAGGCAAATCCAGATTTTAAACTCCAGATATTTCAACACGAAAAGAACAAAGGAAAAGGAGCAGCACTTCATACTGGGATTGCAAAAGCAACTGGTGATTATGTTATCATCCAAGATGCAGATTTGGAATACGATCCAGAAGAATATAATTTATTGTTAAAACCAATGTTGGCAGGTTTTGCAGATGTCGTTTATGGATCTCGATTTATGGGAGGCAACCCACATAGAGTACTTTTCTTTTTCCATTCTATAGGAAATAAATTTCTTACCACTTTGTCTAACATTTTCACTGGCCTGAATTTGACCGACATGGAAACTTGTTATAAACTTTTCAAAAGAGATATAATTACGGGCGTGAAATTAAAAGAGAAGAGATTTGGTTTTGAACCAGAAGTTACTGCTAAGATTTCAAGGATAAAGAATATTAGGATATACGAAGTAGGCATATCTTATTATGGTAGAACTTATGATGAAGGCAAAAAGATAAACTGGAAAGATGGCGTTCGGGCAATCTATTGTATCTTGAGGTATAGTTTGTAAAAACTGTAAAAACTATAAAAAAGGATTTTTGAAATTAGCTTAATAAGCTATCACAAAAGCTCCCAAGCAAATAAACATGAAAGTATTTTTCAAAATTAATGGACTAGATCAGTCTGTTGAGATTCAAGATGGGAATACGCCCTTACTTTGGATCATCAGAGATATGTTAAATCTAAAAGGAACAAAGTTTGGCTGTGGAAAAGCAGCTTGCGGCGCTTGTACCATTCATGTGGATGGCGAAGCGGTTAGATCTTGTTCCTATTCTATCAAATCTATAGATGGAAAAGAAGTAACAACAATAGAAGGCTTAGGTACGGAGGAAAATCCTCATCCCGTGCAGCAAGCCTGGATAGAGCATGTCGTGCCACAATGCGGGTATTGCCAACCAGGTTTTATGATGGCTACTGCGGCCTTATTAAAGAAAATCCCAAACCCTACTGATGAAGATATTAATGATAACATTGTGAATGTTTGTCGATGCGCTACTTATTATCGGATGCGAAAAGCCATTCATAGAGCAGCTGAAATCAATTCCATTCCATCCAATCTTAAGGTTCAAAAATAATTATTGTGATGAAAGAGAAAATGGGAAGCAAAAGGAAAAGGATGAAACGGCGTAAATTTTTGAAATACAGTGGTGTAGGAATAGGCTTAATGTTGGGAGCGACTTGGCTAGGGCGAAATCCACTCAGGAGAGCCGTTTTTGACTTAGGGGAAACAATGCTGCCTCCCTATGTAGGAAATACCTCTCCATTGGTTTGGCTGCAAGTTTCTCAAAAAAATGAAATCATTTTGCATAGCTCTAAAGTTGAAATGGGGCAAGGTACTTTTACTTCTTTAGCTCAACTGGCTGCCGAAGAATTAGAAATAGGTTTTGATAAAATTAAAGTCGTGCATGCTGCTTCCATCTCTGGAAATGTTGATGGATTTAGTACTGGAGGATCTACCTCTATCGCAACCTTGTGGAATCCTATGCGGGAGATGGCAGCTACTATGAGAGAGATGCTTAAGGCGAAGGCTGCTGAAAAATTAGGAATCGATATTGCTGATTTGTCAGTGACGAAGGATTGTAAAATCTCAAGTGGAACAAAAGAAATTAGTTTTGGAGAAATTGTAGAAGGTGTTGCGGATTGGTACATTCCGGAGACGCCTGTATTAAAAGATGCTTCAAAATTTCAATACATTGGAAAGCCTTTGGCAAGAGTAGATTTGAATGACAAAGTTTTTGGAGCACCTATTTTTGGGATGGATGCTTCTTATCCGGACATGCTTTATGCCTCTGTGCTTAGGTCGCAATTGGTAGATGCTAAGATGTCAAATTTTGATTTTTCAGAGGCTGAGAATATGCCGGGAGTTGTAAAAATTGTTAGTGAAAATGGTTTTGTCGGAGTGGTCGCAAAATCACAGATTGAGGCTGAAGCTGCAAGACAAAAAATAAAATTTGATTATAAGGTAAACAAAGATTGGAGCCTTGCCGATGTTGAAAAAGCCATAACAGTTGGCAATGGTACAAAAACGGTTTTTCAGAAAGTTGGAAAAGCCATTGATGAAAAAGATAAAAAATCGGAGCTGGTAAGAATGGAATTTAGATCCCCAATTGGGGCTCATGCGCAAATTGAACCTAGTGGAGCAGTAGCAAATTATAAAGATGGAAAGGTTGAAATAAAGATCTCTACACAAGTAGTCAACATAACAAGAAAGGAAGTTGCGAAGGCGCTAGGGATTTCAAAAGAGGATGTGAATATAATTCCTACTTTCTTAGGCGGAGGATTTGGCAGACGACTGCACACACCCAATGCAATAGAAGCAGCAATAATGTCGAGAGCCGTAGGCAAGCCAGTGAAAAGCTTTTTCAGTAGAAAGCAAGAATTTCAAAACGATACTTTCAGACCTCCCTCTCATCATGTGATGCAAGCGAGGCTTTCAGACAAGGGGGAAATTTTAGCTTTAGAACATTCGATTGCAGGTGGAGACACGGCGTTTAATTCTGCCTTAGTGCCTTTTTCTATCGTGAAACCAATAATTAGAGCCGATATAGGTTCTATAAGAGGCGGGGCTATTAATTATGATGGCATACCCAACCATAGAGGGACTTACTATCATGTGGACCTTCCTTTCGCTACCAGTTTTTGGCGTAGTCTTGGACTCTTGTCCAATGCCTTTGCAATAGAGAGTTTCATGGATGAGTTGGCGATAAAAACAAAGCAGGATCCCATCCAAATGAGATTGAATTACATCAAGGATGAAAATCCTTACCACGCTAGATTGAAAAAGGTAATATCTACTTGCGCGGAAAAAGCTGGCTACACCGACGAAGTGGTAAATGGTAGAGCCATGGGTTTTGCAGCGACGATAGATGCGGGCACCCCTTGTGCTCAAGTTGTAGAGGTTTCTATAGTCGACAATGAGATCAAAGTCCATAAGGTCACAGCGGTGATGGATTGCGGCCTCGCTGTAAATCCCGACCAGGTGAAAGCTCAAGTCGAAGGATGCATTTGTATGGGTATATCCGCTGCGATGTTTGAAAAAATGGATTTAAGGGATAATATGCTACATCCCACAATATACGGACCATACGAAATGGCATTAATGCGTGATAGCCCAAAAGAAATAGACGTTCATTTGATTCAGGGCGTTGATGTCCCAATGCCGGTGGGAGAGCCACCATTAGGACCAATAGGCGCTGCAATAGGGAATGCAGTGAGAAGATTGACAGGGAGGAGGTTGGTGGAGATGCCGCTGAGTTTGGGGTAGAGGAGGGCAAAAAAAAACCGCAAAACCGCAAAATATTAAATTTTAAACGCTAAAGTATTTGGTATGCTATAATGATACTCAATTGCTGTTTAGCATTCTGGCACAGTTTGGATAATAAGACCTCAATATCTTAAAACAAGGACAATATTTTCTTAAAAAATAATCGCTTTTTACGGATTAAGGATTACTTTTGCATCACAATATCAATAAATGCCCTTGTGGCGGAACTGGTAGACGCGCTGGATTCAAAATCCAGTTTCTTCGGAAGTGGGGGTTCGATTCCCCCCGGGGGTACAATAGAAAAGAAGTTCGGTCAAATTTGATCGGGCTTTTTTTTATTGAGCAAAGGATACAATGTCTTTTCTGTTTCGATATCTCTTAAATTGGATTTATAAATTAAAACCTTTTTGAAATGAGTTGAGTTAGCTATATAACACTTTGTCATTTCTATCTATATTAGATTTTATTTTAATTATATGAGAATTTTATATCGCTTAGACGATTTTCTATATCAGATTTTCCCTGAATTAAAGGGAATTTCTTCAGAGGAAGCCCTAATTAAAGCAATACAGGCCAAGTATTCTACTGAAGCTTATATCCCTTCCGTAGAGTTTTCTAATGGTATCATTGAGATTGATCTAGATTTTGAACAAGCAAAGGAAGCACAAAAGACTTTCGACCAGATTGTCAAAAGTGCAGAAAAAGGCCAGTTTGATAGGGCAAAAGAACTCATCAAAACTTTAATTGAAAAAGGAAATAGGAATTCTGAAGTATATCGGATTTATGGTCAAATTTTATCAGAGGAGGGTGATGCTGATGGTGGAATAAACCAATTGATAGAATCATTGAAATGGAATCCTCAGAATACGAATGCCTTGTTGATGATGGGGAATATTTATGCTTCTGCAAAAAATGATATTGAGACTGCGCAAGTGTTTTACCGAAAGGTGATGGAGCATGAATCTAAAAACTATATTGCTTTAAATAATATCGCTGGAATAATTGCCAAATCAGGAAATTTAGAAAAAGCATTAAAGTATTTTGAAAAGGCACATGAGATTAATCCTAAATATCCTAACACCTTGTATGGATTGGCATTAACTCATTATAGCCAAGGAAATTATCTTGATGCATTTGACAAAGCTTCTTCTGGATTGAAGGTTATTAATAATGAAAAAGTAAATGATAGGAACCTAGCTCAATCTTGCCAATCCTTACAATTAGAATCTGCAAAATCGTATGTAGCTCAAATTGATGAAGAGGACTTGTTTAAATCTTTTCTTAATCAGTTACAGGAAAAGACTTCTAAAAAGATTGATGTAGTAATTGATGATAGTATTTCTACTGCTGCAAAAATTGAAATTGCGGAATACAGAGGTAATGTAAATCATACGATTCGATATAAAAGAACGAATGCTGGATATTCTCATTTAGTATTTCATGAGTTGACTCATTTAGAATTAATTCATGAAGCTCGAAAAGAAAACGAGAATTATTTGTTTACAGCGAAGCTTCAAAACGAAAGTGCTTTTTATAGAAAAGCAGAAAAGTCTAAAAAGCAAATGATTAAAGGCGGATTACCAGAAGAAAATCTCAAACCATTTTTGAAAAGAATGTTTGATGGGATTAACCTTCAAATGTATAATGCTCCGATTGATTTGTTTATTGAACAAAGACTCTATAATCGAAATGAGGAATTAAGACCTATTCAGTTTTTGAGTTTAATGGGATTACATACGCAAGCTGTTACTGGAGCAAATGATCCAACGGCAAAAAAGATAGCCCCTCGATTTGTGAGAGATGCTAATATCATTTTAAGTTATACTCAATTGTTTCAACTCCAAGAATTATTCGGAGTGAGTTTAGTTAATCAAATAAAGGAACCTCTTTTATTGAATAAGGCTAAAAGCATTTATGAAGAGTATCTTAAAATGAAAGAGGACAAAGAAGGTGGTGAAGAATACGATTTAATAAAATGGTGGGCTGAAGATTTAAAACTTGAATCGTACTTTACATTAGAGCATGAGAATAACTCAAGCGATGAAGATACATCTGTCAAAGTAACTTCAACAGACTTCAAACTGCCTGAAGATGTTATGGCTGAGATTGAGAATGACCCATATGGTTTAAACACGGATTCTATTTTTGAGGACGAGCAAATGAAAACGTTTGTCGAATCAAATCGAAATTCAGAAACCAACATGGCTGTCGTTATGCACATGGTCGATGCCATTCGATATTTTAAAGATAAGTCAACAGGAAAAGCGAAAGAGGCAGGAATCGAAATTGCAGAATTAGGACGACATGGAATTGATCCTAACAAAAAAGAGACTTATAGTTTAAGCTCTGTTCCTAATAAATCATTTAGTGGTTGGAAAATGTTGGCCTACATGTACATAACGTGGTCTATCTTTGAGCCTTCAGTTGTTCCTGAGTTAGGATTGGATTTTAAAGAAGAATATAAATTAGCTGAAGCATTAGCAAAAATATAAGATGTCGGATATTCAAGAAGTTATAAATAAGCTCATCCAGTTTAGGGATGAAAGAGATTGGGAACAATTCCACAATCCTAAAGATTTAGCCTTGGCTATTAATATAGAAGCGGGAGAACTTCTTGAACTATTTCTATGGAAGAATCATGATGAAGCAAGTAAAGAAAAGGTAAGAGAAGAGTTGGCAGATGTGTTAGCTTTTGCTTTTTTACTAGCAGATAAATATGGGTTTGATATTAAAGAAATCATGCTTGATAAAATTAAGCAGAACGGTGAGAAGTATCCAGTTAATAAAGCAAAGGGAACTGCTAAAAAATATGATGAGTTATGAATTCAGAAAATGACTTTATCATAAATAGATTTGAATTTGATTCGGAACTATTCAATGATCCTTATTCAAATCATTATTTAAATGACCTTTGGCCTATAGTATATATACTTAGCGATGAAGGAGTTATGGAAGCCTATGTAGGAGAAACGACTGATACATTTGCTAGAATGCGAAGTCATTTAAAGCATAATAAAAAGAAGAAACTTACCGCTGTACGTTTCATTTCTAGTAAGAAATTTAATAAGTCTGCGACTCTTGATATTGAGTCAAATCTTATAAAGTATATTTCGGGAGATGGGCAATATAAATTACTCAATGCAAACGCTGGACTAGCCAATCATAACTATTACCAAAAACCTATTTATTGGAATCTATTTTTGAATTTATGGGATGCACTTCGATCAGAGGGGATTTCAAAACATTCCGTAGAGTATATTAACAATTCTGACCTCTTTAAGTATTCACCATATAAAACGCTGACTACTGAGCAAAGGCAAGGTTTAATTATGATAATTAAATGTTTGCTTGATGATAACTACAAAAACATTGTTATTCAAGGTGGTGCAGGTACAGGTAAGACGATATTAGCGATCTTTATTTTCAAACTATTGAAAACAAATACTGAGGATTTTAATTTTCAGGAATTTGATAAAGACCAATCTGAAATTCTTGCTTTGGTTAGAGAATTAAAAGCTAAATATCCAGACCCAAAAATGGCCTTAGTTGTCCCAATGTCATCCTTTAGGAAAACTTTAAAAAAAGCTTTTAAGAATGTGAAGGGGTTGCGATCAGGTATGGTTGTAGGGCCAACTGCTTTGTCAAAAGAAAAATACGATATCGTTTTAGTAGATGAGTCACATAGGCTAAGACGTAGAGTTAATATTGGAGCATATTTTAAAGCCTTTTCTGATGCTTGTGAGAAATTAGGATTTGACCCTGCGCAAGATAGTGAACTTGATTGGGTGTTAAAGCAATCAGATAAATCCATTCTGTTTTATGATGAGAACCAATCAATAAAGCCAACCGATGTTGATCAAGTTGGTTTCTCAAAACTAAAAGCAGCAAAATCAACGAAGGTAGAATCTTTAAAATCTCAATTCAGATCTAAAGGTGGGAATAATTATGTTGAATATATAGGTGAAATATTAAATTGTAAGATTGAGCCAAATAGAACAATCTATAACTCAGATAAGTATCAATTCTTGCTCTTTGATTCTATTGTAGAAATGGAAGAAGAGATCAAATTGAGAAACAAAGAATATAGTTTATCAAGGTTGGTTGCTGGATTTTCATGGAAATGGATTTCAAATAAATCAGGCCGAGAACAGGAATATGATATTACAATAGGAGATCATAAACTAAGATGGAATGGGGTTACTGAAGACTGGATAAACTCCCCCAATTCCATTAATGAAGTTGGGTGTATTCATACCACACAAGGATATGATTTAAATTATGTTGGTGTTATTTTCGGAAATGAAATCACCTATGATGCTGAGAGTAATCAAATTAAAATAATCAAGGAAAACTACTTTGATACAAATGGAAAAAATTCAATTTATGACCCTGAAATTCTTGTAAGCTATATTTCCAACATATACAAAACCTTGATGCTTCGAGGCATTCGAGGAACCTATGTTTATGCATGTAATAAAGAGCTAAGGGATTATCTTTCTAAACATATCCCCAACTTCAAAAAACCTCAAAGAGTGATTGAATTAATGGATCAATCAAAAGTCATCCCTTTTAAAAATTGTATTCCTTTATATAACCTAAGAGCAGCAGCAGGAAATTTTAGTGATCTACA
>CALIIW010000014.1 GCA_938018185.1 uncultured Saprospiraceae bacterium | reverse complement strand
CAGGACATGTTACTGCTGGAGGATTGTTGTCTTCAACTCTAATAGTTGCTTGACATTGACTTGTGTTACCACAATCATCCGTAGCAGTAAATGTTACCAATGTTTCAAAAGGAGAAGTTCCATCAGCACAAGGGTCACCTAAACTACCAGCTACATAATCGTTTGTCAATTCAACATCAACATCACAATTATCATCAGCTAGAGCAGTTTCTAACCAAGCAGTAACTTCTGCTTCTGTATAATTTCCACACTCCAATACTAAGTCACCTGCACCTGGGCAAGTAATGCTAGGAGGAGTATTATCTTCTATTCTAATAGTTGCTTGACACTGGCTTGTGTTATCACAATCGTCTGTAGCAGTAAACGTTACCGTTACTTCGAAAGGATCACCATTACCTTGACAAGCTTGAGCATTAGCTGTAGCTAAAGCATCTACTAAATCATTTGTTATTTCAACATCTGAATCACACATATCAGTTGAAGCAACAGTAGCGATCCAATCATTAATCAATTGTTCGTTAGCTGCATCACCACATTCTAAAACAAGATCTCCATTTGCAGGACAAGTTATTTCAGGTGCAGTTTCATCAATGATTGTAAATGTTGCAGTTGCAGCATCTGAGTTACCACATTCATCAGTAACTGTGAATGTATAAGTATAAGATCCTGTTTCGCCACAAGCTACATCAGCAGCATCTTCAACAGCAGTATATGTAACCTCAGAACAATTGTCATCTGCTATCATTCCACCGAAGCTGTCAATCCAAGTTTGTAATTCAGTTGCATTACCAGAACCATCACAATCCACTATTGGATCAGTTGGTGGTGTAGTAATAACTGGAGCTTGAGTATCTTCAACTGTAATCACTTGAGTAGCAGTCGCACTATTATCACATTCATCAGTTACAACCCAAGTTCTTGTAATCACATATGTGTGATTAGAACAAAGATCACCTTCTCCTTGCGTTGAAGTTTCTTCGAATGTAATTTCATAAGAGTCATCAGAATAATCAGTCGCTGTAAGTTCAACACCAATAACTGGAGGTGTTGGTACAGGATCGCTACATTCGATTGTCATGTCAACAGGAACTCCTACTAATTCTGGAGCAACGTCATCACATAATTCAATTGGAGCAACATCATGATCATCTTCATCACCAGATCCGTTATTAATTTCATCATCAAGTAAAGGATCATTGGTATTATCATTATCAGGAGTTGAATCAATGTCAGATGGACTATCTCCATTTGCATCTTCTGCACCTGTTATCTCAGCAAAGTTTTCAGCAGTACCAGATTGAACACCAGCATCTACTCTTAAGACGATGTCAATAGTAGTAGAACTTCCTGGAGCAATTGGTCCTGAAATTGTATTCGTTGCAGTTGCACCTGCAGCGTTCCAACCGTTGTTATCAGCTGGGCTTAAACTTAAACCTGCAGGAATATAATCTACAAGGTCAATATTTAAAGCGTCAACAGTTCCTTGATTGAATACTTCGATTGTGAAAGTAACATCATCACCTGGTTTAACAGGATCAACTTGATTAGTTGTTTTTCTTAATGCAAGATCAAAGATTTCAACATTGACATCTTCAGGATCCGCATCATCTTCATCACCATTTTCATTATCTACTGTATCATCAGTTGGACCATTTACGTCACCACCAGCATCATTATTTTGATCTGTATCTTCTGTTGAATCATTATCATCAGGATTTCCACCTAAATCATCATTTGAAGATGCGATTTCTGCTTCGTTAATGATTTGACCAGCAGTAGTTGTAGAAACTGTAAATGTTATATCAACAGAAGTTGAAGCACCAGCAGCTAAAGTACCAGGTAAAGTATAAGTTGCATTACCACCTGCTTGTGCCCAATCTGCATCATTTAATGTAAGACCTGCAGGGATATAATCAACGATTGCAACATTTGTCGCGTCTACAGAACCTTGGTTAGTCACTTGAATAGTGAAAGTGATGTCATCACCAGGATATACTGTATCGTCTTCACCAGCTGCAAGAACTTTTATTAAAGCAAGATCAAATATTTCTAGTTCAATCGGTTCGATGTCATCATCATCTTCATCACCTGAGCCATTGTCGATCTCATCATTAGTAGTTGGATCGTTGTCAGGATCATTATCAGGAGTAGAATCTACGTCATCAGGATTTCCACCTAAGTCATCTTCTCCACTTGTGATTTCCGCACCGTTTTCTAAAGTACCAGCGGAATCAGATGGATCAACTGTGAAACAAAGTTCAGCAGTCGCAGATGAACCTGGTGCGATAGGACCAGCGAAATTAATTGTTGTAGAACCTTGTGGCGTTAAACCAACTGGATCATAATCTTCAACAACTACATTAGAAGCAGGGACAGTACCTTGGTTAAATACTTCAATTGTGAAGCATACTGTTTCTCCAGGGTAAACTCTTCCATCTTCACCTGCAGATAAAGTTTTTCTAAGTGCAAGGTCATAGATTTCTAAGAATACATTTTCAGGATCCTCGTCATCTTCATCTAATGGTGCAGTAGCATTTACTTCATCATCAGTAGGAGAATCAACAACACCACCCGCATCATTTGTAAAGTCAGTATCAGGAGTTGAATCAATATCAGTAGGCATTCCACCTAGATCATCAACATAATCTGAGATCTCTTCTTTTATAATCAGTTCAGAAGCAGAAGTTGCGTTTGCATCAACCACAAAATCCAAGATTAACATTTCCATTCCACCAGGTGCGATTGGACCAGGGAAAGTAATTGTACCCATGTTAGGAATTCCATCTACAGAAGTTAATTCTGCAGGGAACATTAATGTTACTTCAATATCTTCAGCAGTAACAGTTCCTTGATTGAACACAGTTACTTTGAAAGAAACAGTCTCTCCAGGATAAACTCTATCATCTTCACCTGGAGCTAATGTGATATTTGAAGCAAGATCAAAGATTTCAACATCAACTGGCTCGATATCATCATCATCCTCATCTCCAGAACCATTATCTATTTCGTTATCAGTAGTAGGATCATTATTAGGATCATTATCCGGATTTGAATCTACATCTGTAGGATTACCTCCAAGGTCATCATTAGCAGATTGGATCTCCGCACCATTTTCTAAAGTACCAGCTACTGTTGCATCTACTGTAAAGCAAACATCAACAGTTGCACTAGAGCCAGGAGCAATAGGTCCTGCAATTGTAATAGAAGAAGGCCCTTGAGCAGTTAAGCCAACTGGAGCATAATCTTCGATTACTACATTTGAAGCAGGTACAGTTCCTTGATTGAATACTTCAATTGTGAAGCATACTGTTTCACCAGGATATACTCTTGAATCTTCACCCGCTGCTAAAGTTTTTCTTAAAGCAAGATCAAAGATTTCAATGTTTACATCTTCAGGATCTGAATCATCTTCGTCACCATTTTCATTATTAATGGTATCATCAGTAGGTCCATTAACTTCACCACCGGCATCGTTGTTTGGATCATTGTCTTCAACTGAATCAATGTCAGTAGGATTTCCTCCTAGATCATCTTCAGAAGAAGAAATTTCAGCAACGTTAACAGAGTTACCTGCAGTAGTAGTTGCATCAACTGTGAATGAAATATCAACGGTAGCGCTACTACCAGGAGCTAAAGGCCCTGCTATAGTAAGCGTTGTTGAACCAACAGGAGTTAAACCAGCTGGAGCATAATCTGTGATTACAATATTCTCAGCAGGTACAGTTCCTTGATTGAATACTTCAATTGTGAAGGTTACTGTTTCACCTGGATAAACTCTATCGTCTTCTCCAGCAGCTAAAGTCTTTCTTAAGGCAAGGTCGAAGATTTCAACGCCAATAACCTCTGGGTCATTATCATCTTCATCTCCACCTCCATTATTTATTTCGTCGTCAGTAGTAGGATCGTTATTAGGGTCATTATCACCGTCTGAATCATTATCAGTTGGAGTATCACCATTATCATCCTGAGCAGTTTGAATTTCTGCAATATTTTCAATGTCACCTGCAGCTGTTGCAGTAACAGTGAAAGTAATATCTATAGTAGCTGAAGCACCAGGGGCGATAGGTCCTGCAATAGTTGCAGTTGCTGTTCCGCCTGAAAGGTTCCAATCACTATCATTAAGTGTTAAACCAGCTGGGATAAAGTCGGCTACTTCAATATTTTGAGCAGCAACAGTTCCTTGGTTGAATATCTCAATAGTAAAAGTGATGTCTTCACCAGGATAAACTCTTGCATCTTCACCAGTTGCTAAAGTTTTTCTCAGCGCAAGGTCAAAGATTTCTAAGAATACATCTTCTGGATCTTCATCATCTTCATCTCCATTTTCATTATTAATAGTATCATCAGTAGGTCCGTTTACTTCACCACCTGCGTCATTACCATTAGTTGCATCTGGAGTAGAATCTATATCCGTAGGCATTCCACCAAGATCATCTTCAGCTGAAGTGATCTCTGCTCTATTTACAAGTTGAGTTCCAATAGTTGCAGCATCTACAGTAAATGAGATCTGAACAGTTTGAGAAGCTCCAGGAGCTAAAGGCCCTGCAATATTTAAAGTAGTTGAACCTGTAGGTGTAAGACCTGCAGGAGGATAATCGGTAATTACAATGTTTTCCGCTGGAACAGTTCCTTGATTAGTTACTGTAACATCAAAAGTAATTGTCTCTCCAGGATAAACTCTATCATCTTCTCCTGCAGCTAATGTTTTAATTAAAGCAAGATCGAAAATTTGAATGTCTACATCTTCTACATCATTATCATCTTCATCTCCACCTCCATTATCAATTTCATCATCAGTTGTTGGATCGTTATTTGGATCGTTATCACCATCAGAATCATTATCGTTAGGCATGTCGCCGTTAGGATCTTCAGCTGATTGAATTTCAGCAATATTAGTTGTTGTACCAGCTGTTGCATCTGCATTTACAGTGAAGCATACATCTTGTGTTGCAGAAGAACCAGGAGCAATAGGTCCAGCAAATACAATTGTTGAAGAACCTGTATTAGTTAAACCAGCTGCACCAAAATCTTCAACGATAATGTTAGAAGCTGCAACAGTTCCTTGATTGAATACTTCAATTGTGAAACAAACTGTTTCGCCAGGATATACTCTATCATCTTCACCAGCTGCTAAAGTTTTTCTTAAAGCAAGATCGAAGATCTCTAGGTTAAGTTCTTCTAAATCAGCGTCATCTTCATCTCCACCTCCATTATTAATTTCATCATTTACTTCATTATCATTACCATCATTGGTATCTGGAACTGAATCAATATCAGTTGGCATGTTACCAAGATCATCTTCAGCTGAAGAAATTTCAGCTCTATTTACTAATGTAGCAGAAGTAGAAGCTGCATCAACTGTGAATGTAACCGTTACTGTCGTACTAGCACCTGGAGCCAAAGGACCAGGAATAGTAATGGTAGTTGGAGAGGTAGCCGTCAAACCAGCAGGTACATAATCAGTAACAATAATGTTGTTAGCCTCAACTGTACCTTGGTTGAATACTTCGATATCAAAAGATACAGTCTCACCAGGATAAACTGTTGCATCATTACCAGCAGAAAGTGTTTTTCTAAGAGCAAGATCAAATATTTCAACAGTAATGTCTTCAGGATCGGCATCATCTTCATCATCCCCAGCAGTACTACAACATCCTTCATCTATTTCATCATCGTTGTCAGTGTTAACTTGACCACCAGAATCATTACCAGCTGTGTTATCAGCTTGAGAATCAACATCTGTTGAAGTAAATCCATCAGGAGCATCTGCTGAACTAATTTCTGCAGCGTTTACAATTTGACCTGCAGTTTGTTGAGAAACAGTAAATGTAATCTCAATCATAGTCATTTGACCTGGAGCCAAAGTTCCAGGTAAAGTTGTTACTGCATTTCCACCAGAAAGTGTCCAATCAGGATCATTTAATGTAAGGCCTGCAGGAATATAATTAGTTATTTCAATATTTGAAGCAGCCAAAGAACCTTGGTTATGAACTTCAATTTTGAAAGTTATGTCTTCTCCTGGATAAACTCTTTCATCTTCACCAGGCGCTAAAATTGTTCTTAATGCTAAATCAAATCTTTCAACTGTAACGGTAGCAGTACAAGTGCTAGTGTTTCCACAATCATCAGTAACTGTCATAGTAACAGTGTTAGCACCTTGATTAGCAGAACAATCAAAGTCTGCTTGAGAAATGCTAACATCAGCAATTTCACTACAGATATCAGAAGAACCATTATTGATGTCTTCAGGAGTAATACTTACCATACAATTACCATCTAACTGAACAGTAATATCTTGACATTCAGCAGTTGGAGGCGTGACATCTTCGATAGTAAATGTTGCAACAGTAACAGAAGTGTTTCCACATTCATCAGTTGCTGTCCATGTAGCAGTTGAAGTACCAGTTTCTCCACAATCATCCGTCATTGGAGTTGCTTCATAAGCCCATGTTACACCACCACAAATATCAGAAGCAATTGCTCCACCTTGATTATCTAACCAATTTTGGTAAGCATCAAGATTTCCAGCGCCATCACATTCTACTGTATCATCTGCAGCAGGAGTGTCAATGCTTGGAGGAGTTGTATCTTCTATAGTGAATGACGCAGTTGTTTGTGCTGTATTTCCACAATCATCAGTTGCAGTATATACTACTGAAACAGTTCCTGTAGCGCCACATTCATCTGTGAAATTTGGTGCATCATAAGTCCAAGTGACTCCACCACAAATATCTGAAGCAATTGCGCCACCATTATTTGCTAACCATGCCTCATATTCAGCAGTGTTACCACTGCCATCACATTCAACAACATCAGAAATAGCATCTGTATCAATACTAGGTGCTGTTGTATCTTCGATAGTAAATGTTGCAGTTGTTGTAGAAGACAAACCACAATCATCAGTTGCAGTAAATGTTACGGTAACCTCTCCTGTAGCTCCACATTCATCCGTGAAGTTTGGTCCATCATTTGACCAAGTTACACCACCACAAATATCTGCAGAAGATGCCCCACCGTTGTTAGCCAACCAAGCATTATACTCGGTTGTATTACCAGCACCATCACACTCTACTGTATCATCAGCTGCAGGAGTATCAATGCTAGGAGGAGTTGTATCTTCTATAGTGAAAGTTGCAGAAGTTTGTGAGGTATTGCCACAGTCATCAGTAGAAGTAAAAGTTACTGTAACTGTACCTGTTGCACCACAATCATCAGAGAAATTTGGTCCATCATTTGACCAAGTTACTCCTCCACAAACATCAGAAGAAGTTGCTCCACCATTATTATTTAACCATGCATTGTATTCAGTTGTATTTCCTGAACCATCACACTCTACTGTATCATCTACAGCTGGTGAATCAATGCTTGGAGAAGTTGTATCCTCTATAGTGAATGTTGCAGAAGTTTCGGAAGTGTTCCCGCAATCATCGGTAGCAGTAAAAGTTACTGTAACCGCGCCTGTAGCCCCACAATCATCACTAAAGTTTGGTCCATCATTTGACCAAGAAACTCCACCACAAATGTCTGAAGCAGTTGCTCCACCATTGTTATTTAACCACGCATTGTATTCAGTTGTATTTCCTGAACCATCACACTCTACTGTATCATCTACAGCTGGTGCATCAATGCTTGGAGGAGTTGTGTCTTCTATAGTGAAGACAGCAGATGTTTGAGAAGTATTTCCACAGTCATCAGTAGCAGTAAATGTTACTGTAACTGTACCTGTAGCTCCACATTCATCTGTAAAATTAGGACCATCATTGGTCCAAGTTACACCTCCACAAATGTCTGAAGCAGCAGCTCCACCATTGTTATTTAACCAAGCGTTGTATTCAGTTGTATTTCCTGAACCATCACACTCTACTGTATCATTTGCAGCTTGAGTATCAATGCTTGGGGGAGTTGTATCTTCTATAGTGAAAACAGCAGATGTCTGAGCAGTATTTCCACAATCATCAGTTACAGTAAATGTTACTGTAACAGTTCCTGTAGCACCACATTCATCTGAGAAGTTTGGTCCATCATTAGACCATGTGACTCCGCCACAAACATCTGAAGCAGCAGCACCACCATTATTATTTAACCACGCATTATATTGGGTTGTATTTCCAGAACCATCACACTCTACTGTGTCATTAGCAGCTGGTGTATCAATACTTGGAGCGGTTGTATCTTCTATTGTGAAAGTAGCTGTTGTTTGATTGGTTAATCCACAATCATCAGTTACAGTAAATATTACTGTTACTGTTCCTGTAGCCCCACAATCATCACTAAAGTTTGGTCCATTGTTAGACCAAGTAACTCCACCACAATCATCTGAAGCAGTTGCTCCACCATTATTATTCAACCAAGCATTGTACTCGGTTGTATTTCCTGAACCATCACACTCTACTGTATCATCAACAGCAGGAGAGTCTATGGTTGGAGGCGTTGTATCAACCACATTAAAGGATGCAGTAGTTTGGGTTGTATTACCACATTCATCGGTTGCGGTGAAAGTAATGGTCGTTGAACCAGTAGCACCACAATCATCACTCAATGGTGGTTGATCGTAAGACCAAGTTACACCACCACATACATCTGAAGCAGAAGCACCACCTTGATTATCTAACCAGTTTTGGTATTCAGTTTGATTCCCAGAACCATCACACTCTACTGTTTCGTCGGTAGCAGGATTATCTAAAGTTGGTGCAGTTGTATCTTCAATTGTGAAAGATGCAGAAGTTTGAGCAGTATTTCCACAATCATCAGTTGCAGTGAATGTAGCCGTTACTGTTCCTGTTGCAGCGCAATCATCGCTAAAAGTAGGTCCATTATTTGACCAAGTTACATTTCCACAAGCATCTGAAGCAGCGGCTCCTCCATTTGAGTCCAACCAGTTATTATATTGAGTTGTATTTCCTGAACCGTCACATTCTACTGTATCATCAGAAGCAGGTGTTCCTATAGATGGAGGAGTAGTATCTTCAATGGTGAAAGTAGCAGTAGCTGTTTGAGTATTACCACAATCGTCTTCTGTTTGGAAAGTTACGGTTGCAGAACCAGTAGCTCCACAATCATCAGAAAGTCCATTAAAATTATTCGTCCAAGTTATTGCAGAGCAAATATCATCAGAACTTGCACCAGCATTATTGTCCAACCAGCTATTTAAAGCAGCTTGATTTCCAGCACCATCACATTCTACTGTTTCATCAGTAGCGTTAGTAATTGTTGGATCCGTTGTATCTACGATTGTAAATGTTGCAGTTGTTGCATCTGCATTTCCACATTCATCTGTTGCGGTAAAAGTTACAGTAGCTTCTCCTGTGTTTCCACAATCATTAGATAAAGCCGTAAAGTTATTTCCCCAAGTAACACTACCACAGATGTCCGAAGCAGTAGCCCCTCCGTTATTATTTAACCAAGCATCTAAAGCTGCTTGATTTCCAGAGCCATCACATTCTACTGTTTCATCTGAAGCAGAAGATATAGTTGGCTTGGTTGTATCCTCAATTGTGAAAGTTGCTGTTGTTGAAGAAGTATTGCCACAAACATCAGAAGCTGTAAACACAACTGTAATTTCTCCAGTCTCAGCACAATCTCCATCAAGATTACCAGGGTAATTATTACTCCAAGAAACTGGACTACAATTATCAGAAGCAGAAGCTCCAGCGTTTGTATTTAACCAATTTTGAAGAGCTGCATTATTTCCGTCACCATCACATTCTACTGTTTGATCACCAGCAGGAGTATCAATAGTAGGATTGGTATCATCTTTTACTGTAATACTATATGTATCAACATCAGAATTACCACAATTATCAGTTGTGGTATATGTTCTTGTGATTACATATTCATAATGAGCACAATTATTTTGATCAGAATTTTGAGTAGATGTTTCAGTCGGCACTGGATTTGGGTTAGAACAGTTATCAGAAGCTGTCACCCCAGGTTGGCCAGGGACATCATCACATTCTACAGTCATATCAGCAGGTACTCCTGCATTAACAGGATCCGTAGTATCTTGAATAGTGATCTTTTGAGTACACGTTTTTGTGATATTATTTTTAGGTGTTTTATAAGTCCAAGTTCTAGTTATAACTTCAGGACAAGATCCTGCTGAACTATCTGTAAAAGTTGGATTATTTCCGCCACAATTGTCTGTAGCAGAACCAGTATTATTTGGATCTGAAGATTCGTCGCATTCGATAGTTACATCAGGAGGACAAGTTATTTCAGCACAATGTTCTGGAGAGAAGGTATGGCTAAACGGCCCACAACCATCTGGAATCATCCAAGATTGATCATAAGAACCTGTATCAAAACCAAGAGCAGTTGCTCTGACTTTTAAACCAGAAGGAATATGAACAGTAGTAGTTTGTCCACCAGCTAATGTCTTAATAAAAACATCACCCGTGCCCCATTCATATAACTCAATATCACAACAACCGTCATTGATTATTGTAATTGCTTTAGGACACCAATTTGGAGAAATAGTCCAATTAAATGGTCCGCAACCATCTGGGACCATAAAGCTTTCATCATATAAAAGAGCATCCCATGGACTCGTTCCATCAGTAGCTCTTACCTTATTACCTGATATTACCCAAACATCTTTGGATCCACCTGGTTTAAGATCCGTAATAAATACATCTCCGTTTGCATTTCCCCAATCATATAATTTTACTGGGCAGCAACCGTTATTTGTTACTTTAATTTTCTTTGGGCAATAATTCGGATCAATATTAAAAGTAAATGGTCCACAACCATCAGGAACCATAAAACTTTCATCATAGTTTAAATCATTAAAGTTATCAATTGCACGAACCTTATGTCCAGAAACAACATGGACTGTGGTTTGAGCACCAGCCGCAAGATCTTTGATGAATACATCACCAGTACCCCAATCATAAAGCTTAACTGGACAACAACCGTTGTTTTTAACAACTACAGCTTTAGGACAGAAATTTGGATTTATATTCCAAGTTTTATCTGTACAGCCTACAACAGTATAGTGTTCATCATAAACTGCAGGTTGCCAATCAGGGGCAACTGCTCTATACATAGCACCATCGTAAGAAGTTACAGTGTGACATTGACCAGGTTGAATGGTTTTTATAAATTCATCACCCGTGCTTTCCCATAGGTATAAGTCTATAGGGCAACATCCATTATTACAAGTTGTCAACTTAGGGGCACAAGAAGCAGTAATATTTAAACAAATACCCACAATGTCCAAAGAGTTTGCAGAAGCACATTCTCCCTGACCATAGTCTGGATTCTCATAATGCACAGCACATACTTGATCTGCACCTCCTGCAATATGAACTGTTCCCAAAGAACCTTGCCAATGAGCTTCAGTAGCGAAATCTTGCAAATCAGGAGAATATCCTGTAGAACCAACTACAGCACCATTTTTTCTAAAGATTAACTTAATTCGTTCACAATCTTGATTCACTCCTTTTCTACCTTGATAGCCATCGTAGGTTATTACTTGACTTACATCAATGGTAGATGCAGAAGCGAAAGCTATAGGAAGAGTAAAGCATTGTATGGTGGTTCCTCCATCTATAAGACGCTTTGATCCTTCCCAAACGAATTCACCGCCTGTGCAGGAAAGATTTGGAGGCCCAGACATGGAACATTTTACTGGTGATCCACTCGCCTTTTGATAAGAGGAGTTGTCAGGAATAAAGTTTGTTCCATTCCATGTATAGCCATGTCCTGTTGGAGGAGCAGCCAAACCTGGATCAATACATTTAGTATGTGTTGTTGTACCGCACTCATCCGAAGTCAAAGTAATATTGACAGGAGAAGAGTTTGGATCAACATGGGTCACTGTATATCCATTAGCAAATAATGCGATGGTACAGCAAAAGGAAAAAATTGTGAGTAAAATTGACTTTCTCATAATATGGTCGTTGTTAAGTGCGAGAAATGTTTGTATGTATGTTTTGAAAATAAAATTCTATTAAAATTGGTCGATGTGTTTAATATTGGAAGTCGAGTTGATAAAATTGACCGAACCAGCTCCACCTTCTTCACTCAAACTTTGAATGACCTCTTCACCTGATCTATTTTGTTTGATAACACCAACTCCAGGTAAGTACCATTCTTTAACTTTTTGATTGGACTCTAGCATAACTAGATCAAATCTATTTGACTTTTCAAACTTATAATCATAAGAAATGACAAAAGCCTCTACTGAGCTTGAGCCAATAGAGATGGTTTCTTTTCTTTCAACCTTTCGATTAGAAATGGATACATTATATATAAGTAATAATTTTCCTTGTTTTGTATATAGGTCTAGATGTCCATCTACCCCTTTTAAAATTTGGCCTACCTTAATGTTTGCGGGATATTCGACCTTTTCATTTGAAGTTCTTATTTCCACAGATTCGTCGATTCTCATTTCAAAAGGATCAACCACAGAACTAATGTCAACAGCAAGTGCTCCATCTTCCCCTTTTGTAATGCTATAAGAATAAGAAATCTTATAAGGATTGGGAATGGATGATTTTTCAAAATCATACTTGGCCTCAATTGTATTGTTATCTCTAGTACTATATATATAGGTACCTACACCTTTTTGCTCAGCACCAAGTTCTTTTTCAAATTGAATCTTAGTTTCAGAAAAGGCAGATTGCTTAGAGTCGCCATCTTGGGCTCCTAAGGCAATAGAGGATAAAACAAAAACAATGAATAGCAATAGCCCCATGTAGCTAGGGCTTAAAATAGGCATACGAAGAGAGATGGAAGATCCCCTTCGTTGAGAAAACTGTTGCATAGTTTTTAAATTGTATGTGTGTTCAATAGTTCAATTTTCCTGTCACAAATTTACCAAAAAAGCAATTTTCTAAAAAATGCTAAAAATGTAACAATTTATCTTCTTAATCATTTGCAAAAATCAGGCCACGAAGACAATATTTTCATCTTTGATGACATTTATTTTGACATTTTTTGTAACCGTGTCATTTATTTTGTCAAAAGGCTTAAAAACATTACGGTTTAAAAAGCCCTCCAATATATTAACATTATCAATATATGTGACATAGTAATATGTATGTTTTTATATATTTTAATTTATAATTTATATAAAAACATAATATTACTTATTTTTCATAGCTGGTCACCAAATAAAAATTTGAGAAAAACAAGGAATTGATCCTAACCACCTTTGAAAAACTGTCACATTTTGAAATAAACCAAGGGTAACAATATTACATATTGTTACCAGTATTTACATCAAATGAAATAATTCACTAATGTTAACTGCAATCTTTAGCTTAGGTAGATTTGGTAGGTTTTTTAGAATTAAGGCACTTGCCCCTTCTAATATAAAAGCAAATATAGTAAATAAACTATGTTCTGAAAACTTATTGTTATAAAGATTGATAATTGAGTTACAAGATTCAATTATCTGATACTGCGTCGTCTTCAGAGCTTATTTGCTTAGCTAACTCCTCTAACATCACAAAATCAATTGATTCCTGTATAGTTGGCATTATATTAAAGACATTTTGCAATCGAGAAATCTCTATCAGCTTCTGAATAGATTCACTTTTTATTCCAGTTAAGACAAAAGAGCCATTTTCTGACCAAAGTCTATTAGCAGTCAAAATTGAACTAAGGCCAGAAGAATCGACAAATTGTACATTTTCGAGATCCATGATTAAATTCTTAACTCCTTCATTTTTCAGAATCACTAGCTCAGATTTTAAATCTGGCGCTAGGACAGAGTTCAAGTTATCTTCTTGGATACTTAGAACAGTAAAATTCTCTTGTTTATCAGCTGAATACTTCATTAAGTTTTATTCTGCATCAAAGTTATGAAAATAATCCTAAAACATAAAAGGTACAAGTATTTACTTCTATCTTGCTTTTAAGCTAAAAGGATGAAATTATAGTTAGTCGCTCCTGTATCGCTGAATAAAGCTAGATTCCTTGAAAGTCAGGCTTTGTCTTAATTCAATCTATTCTTGTTTCGATTCATGAAAGGAGTATTTAGAATTCACATGAAAGTTAAGTTATACTTAAATTCAAGATTTTCTCAACATTCTAAAGTATTAATCGTTCCATTAATATGACAAATGAGGGTAAAGACTGACATTTTGCTAGTCAAAAGTATAATGGCATAATTTTCCATCCATTTAAATAAATAGAAACAACTGAAAATACGTCAGTTATTTGTAAAATAGCTGGAAATTATACCCTATAATTGTTTCACCGAAAATATTAGTTATTTTTTTAAATACTAGATAAGAAGATGAACAGAAAATTTTCTCCAAAAGTAAAGCAGGTAATATCCAAAAGTAGAGACGAAGCATTGAGACTGGGTCATGACTACATTGGCACGGAACACCTGCTCCTAGGGATTATCAAAGAAGATAATAGCCTAGCCGTCAAAGTATTAGATTCATTAGATGTTGATTCTTCAGAATTGAGAACGTCCGTTGAGGAATCGATACAAAGTATGTCAGCGACAAAAACTGATACAAGCTTAAGTAAGCTGCCGCTTAACAAGCATGCTGAGAAAGTCCTTAAGGTGACTTTTCTTGAAGCAAAAATGTTGAAATGTGATGAAATAAGTCCAGAGCATCTTCTTTTGTCAATATTGAAACACAAAGAAAGTCTTGCTTCTAGAATTCTTCGTCAGTTTGATGTTGATTACGAAATATTTAAAACTGAATTGGAATATGTCCGTCAAGAACAGGATTTCCAATATCCAGATGTATATGGATCATCTTCAGGTCCAGAAGAGCAATACGAAGAGGAATCACAATCGGGAAGATATTCTAGAAAGGGGAATTCAAAATCTAGGACACCAGTTTTGGATAATTTTGGCAGAGATGTAACAAAGTTAGCCGAAGAAGGGAAACTTGATCCAATTATCGGAAGAGAAACCGAAATTGAAAGAGTATCTCAGATTTTAAGTCGAAGAAAGAAGAACAATCCAATTTTGATTGGAGAACCAGGTGTTGGAAAAACGGCAATTGTTGAAGGACTTGCCTTAAGGATCAATCAAAAGAAAGTTTCTAGAACACTTTTCAATAAAAGAATTGTCATGTTAGATTTAGCTGCTTTGGTAGCTGGAACTAAATATAGAGGACAATTTGAAGAGCGCATGAAAGCGATCATGAATGAATTGGAAAAATCGAGAGATGTTATCCTCTTTATTGATGAGATTCACACCATTGTTGGTGCTGGAGGAGCAACAGGATCGTTAGATGCCTCTAATATATTTAAACCTGCCTTGGCTAGAGGTGAATTGCAATGTATTGGAGCATCGACTTTAGATGAGTATAGACAACATATAGAAAAAGATGGTGCACTAGATAGAAGATTTCAAAAAGTTTTAATAGAGCCACCATCACCGGAAGAAGCTGTACACATTCTTCATAACATTAAATCTAAGTACGAAGAATTTCACAATGTAAATTATTCAGATGAGGCTGTTGAGGCCTGCGTAAAATTGAGTGATAGATACATAAGTGATAGATTTTTACCGGACAAAGCAATTGATGTTCTTGATGAAGTTGGTGCTAGGGTTCATTTAAAAAACATTCATGTTCCTAAACACATTGAAGACTTAGAAAAGAAAATCGAAGGTTTAAAAGATCTTAAGAATCAAGCAGTTAAAAATCAGCAATATGAAAAAGCAGCTGATTTAAGGGATGATGAATCCAAATTAGTTAGACAACTTGAATTTGCAAAGGTAGAATGGGAAGAAGAATCAAAGACTAAAAGATACCCTGTTAATGAAGAGGATATTGCTGAAGTTGTGGCTATGATGACTGGAATTCCAGTAAACAGAGTTGCGCAAAGTGAATCTACTAAGTTGGTTTCTATGTCAGATGATTTAGAAAAATATATCATCGGGCAAAGTGAAGCTATAGACAAGGTGACCAAAGCAATACAGAGAAATAGAATTGGTTTAAAAGATCCTTCAAAGCCAATTGGTTCTTTTATTTTCTTAGGCCCAACAGGTGTAGGAAAAACGGAATTGGCAAAAGCTTTAGCGAAATATATATTTGATTCTGAGGAAGCATTAATCAGGATTGATATGAGTGAGTACATGGAGAAGTTCTCTGTTAGTAGATTGATAGGAGCTCCTCCTGGATATGTTGGCTATGAAGAAGGAGGTCAGCTTACAGAAAAAGTAAGAAGAAAACCTTATTCAGTTGTTTTACTTGATGAAATTGAAAAAGCGCATAGAGATATTTTCAGCATTCTTTTGCAAGTAATGGATGATGGCCAGCTTACAGACGGTCTAGGCAGAAAAGTTGATTTCAAGAACACATTGATCATCATGACTGCTAACATCGGTATAAAAGACATGGAGCGTACCATTAAATTTGGTATGACCGATAAAGCGAAGCAAGAGCATGATAATACCTATTTGCAAGGTGCAATCAAAAAGGTTTTCGCTCCGGAATTCTTGAATAGAATTGATGATATAGTCGTATTCCAAAAGCTTGAAAAAGAACATATCTTTAAAATTATTGATATTACTTTAGCAGATCTGTATACTAGATTAGAGGGCATGGGATACTCTTTAATTTTAACAGAGGAAGCGAAGGAATTTGTAGCAGAAAAGGGTTTCGATCCACAATTTGGAGCAAGACCATTGCACAGAGCCATACAAAAATACATGGAAGATCCACTGGCAGAGTTTATACTAGGGCAGAACCCTCCAGAAGGCTCAATATTCAAAGCAGTTTTGGATAAAAAAGAGAATAAATTAAAAATTACACTTTCAAAAGATAAGTCAAAAAAGACTGATATCAAGAAATAATAGCGTAAAAACATAAAAAGGTGCACTTAAAAGTCTTATTTTTAAGTGTGCCTTTTTTTATTTGTACAAAATGGAATCATTTTTAAAAAATTTGACTTATACTTATAGGGGATTTACCTCATTTATTAAATAAATTAAAACTCATTTGGCAAGAAGAAGAACTAATTATACTCGAAAAAGAGATCCATCCTTGGATTATCAAATCAACAAATCCATTATTTCCTCCAAAATTAGACTAGTAGGAGAAAATTTTGATGAAATCAGCGAAGTCGCTGGAAAAACAATCGAATCAGAAGTATATCCAACAGCAGAAGTATTAGAATGGGCTTATGAGCTAGGTATGGATGTTGTTGTAATTTCACCTAATGCAAATCCACCAGTTGCAAGGGTTATTGATTTTCGTAAATTTCTTTATCAGAAAAAGAAGAAGGAAAAAGAAATCAAATCAAACACCGCCAAAACGGTTATTAAAGAAATACGCTTTGGTCCTAATACAGATGAACACGATTTTGAATTCAAAACTCGTCATGCACAGCGTTTTCTAGAAGAAGGTGCAAAAGTGAAGGCATATGTTCATTTTAGAGGAAGAACTATTGTATTTAAAGATAGAGGCGAGCTACTCCTTTTAAAATTTCTTAAAAACTTAGAAAGTTTCGGAACTGCTGAAAATCTGCCTAAAATGGAAGGTAGAAGAATGACTGTTATTGTTTCTCCTACAAAGAAAGCAAGCACCAAAAAGAAGGTTACAAAAAAGGAAACATCTAAGAAAGACAACGCGAAGAAAGAAGCGGCAAAAAAGGAAGTGTCTAAGGTAGATACTCCGAAGACGGAAGCACAAGACGTGCAGGCACAAGACGTGCAGGCACAAGATGTGAAGGCACAAGACGTGCAGGCACAAGACGTGCAGGCACAAGACGTGCAGGCACAAAATGTGCAAGCACCGAAGAAAGAAATCGAATAAAAAAATGGTGTTTATTTTCTAAATATCACTTCAGTAGCACCGTAACCATATTTGTGATGATATTCATTTTTGAAAGATCTCACCGAAGGATGTCGGTGCAATAAATCATGAATACGTTCTTTAAGTTTACCTTTTCCAATTCCATGGATAAGGTAAACTTTTGAGGCGTCCAGTTTAATTGCCTTTTGTATAAAATTCTCTGCAGCAGTTAACTGCAAATCAAGTTTTTCATTATTACGAAGTTTAGCTCCTTTCTGGGTTAGATTCTCTAAATGCAAATCAATTTCATTTACAAATTCTGCTCTAGAAAGTAAATCTATTTTATCAGTGCTATAGACAAAATTTGGTTTTACTTTCTGAGTTGTGATATTTTCTTTTGTATAAGTTGTTAAATCCTCCCCTTTCTCACTTAGAATTGTTTTTGAAACTTCTAGTTTATATAAAATTACTTCTCTTTGAATACTTTCAAGAAAAATCTTTTTAACAAAAAATTGTTTGGGTTTTATTTTACAAAAGCTGCTGATTTTTTTTCCCGTTTTATCCTTATTTAATTTCCAAAAATCACATTTGAATTCGGGTGTGTTGTTTAATTCTTCAAATGGCATAAAATCCAATTGGCAAATGTTTTTACTTTCAATTTTCCCCCTTTTTTCGATTAAGGTTTTATTCTTGAAATCAATTTTGATGGTATAGATGTAATCATGACTCGATGTATTTTGAATTCCAATATGATAACCCTTAATAGAATTGTCATCAAGAGACTCAGGTAAGAAAATTAGTTGTAAATCCATTAGCGGGTACTAGTTTGTCAATTGATTTGTTCAATTTGAGAAATAATCTAAAGTTTAAAATAATTTGTGCAAATTGTATTATAAACCTAAATACAATATGGAAATAAAAAGGATAGGTTCAAAGACGAAATGGGAAAATATAGTATCTTATTCACGTGCAGTAATTTGTGGCCCCTATTTTGAATTTTCAGGGACAACAGCAATCGATGAAAATGGAACGATTATAGGACTAGGAGATGCTTACAAACAAACAAAGTTCATTATCGAAAAGATTCAGAAAGTGTTGCAAATGAATGGATTGGATCTAGAACAAGTCATCCGAACAAGAATATTTGTTACAAACATCGATGATTGGGAGGAAGTGGGAAGAGCACATGGTGAATGTTTTAAGAATATCAACCCTTGTTCTACTCTTGTAGAAGTAAGTCGCTTGATAGATGATAAATTATTAGTTGAAATTGAAATGACAGCAATCAATCAAAAGGAAATCGTAAATTCGTTTTTTACCAGTCAGAAATAATTTGGAAGACAAGAAATGTTCGATAAAGGAGATTTACTACACCCTCCAAGGTGAAGGATTCCACACAGGAAGACCTGCTGTTTTTTGTAGGTTTTCAGGCTGTAATTTGTGGAGCGGAAGAGAAGAAGACAGGGCCACCGCTATTTGCAAATTTTGTGATACTAACTTTTGGGGAACTGATGGTGAAGCAGGTGGCAAGTATAGTTCTTTGGAGTTGGCAAATTTTTGCTCCAGTCTTTGGCCAGATCCAAAATCAAAATCAAAGTTTGTTGTATTCACTGGTGGAGAACCGATGTTGCAATTAAATGAATCAATTATAGATGCTTTTAAAAGCCATGGTTTTGAAATTGCTGTAGAAACAAACGGAACCCTCAAGGTACCTGAAGGAATAGATTGGATTTGTATGAGTCCGAAAGCGAATACTGAAATCATAGTGCAAAAGGGACAAGAATTAAAGTTGGTATATCCACAAAAAGATGCCGAACCAGAACGCTATCAAGACTTAGCATTTGATCATAAATTTTTACAGCCAATGGATGGCCCAGATATCGAAGAAAACATTCAATTGTGCATCAAATACTGCAAGGAAAATCCGATGTGGAAACTAAGTTTGCAGACCCATAAAATTTTAAACATTCCATAATGCTTCAAATAGGTATTTCAGGTAGTATCGGAAGTGGAAAAACCACTGTTTGTAGGTTGTTTGAGTTGTTAGGAATTCCAATTTATTATTCAGATTGGGAGGCCAAAAAACTCATGCATTCAGATGGTGCAGTTAGAAAAAAAATAGTAACCTTATTTGGTAAAGACATATATACTTCTGAAGGTGAATTAGATAGAAAGAAACTAGCTGGTATTGTTTTTAATGATAAAAGTAGCTTAGATCAATTAAATCAAATCGTTCATCCAGCAGTTGCCTTACATTCTAAACATTGGTTTGAAAAACAAAAAGCACCCTATGCTATCAAAGAAGCCGCGTTACTCGTGGAAATTGGCGCACATAAGCTCTTAGATAAATTGATAATTGTCCATGCAGATCTAGAAGTGAGAATAAATCGGGTTACTCAAAGGGACCAAGTAAGTAAGGAGGCAGTTTTAGCAAGAGAAAGTAAGCAGTTGAGTCCATCGGAGAAGATTAAGTTTGCAGATTTTGTTATAGATAATAATGGCGATAAATCTTTGGTAAGACAAGTGCTAGTAGTGCACAACAAATTAATTAAGCAGATAAATGAACAAGCCAATAAAGTTTAAGTTCTAGGTTTGCTTTTTTAATAATTCCATGCGGTGTTTTGACCTAATTGAAAGTAAAAGCGGTCTTTCCTTTTTACTTGTTCCTTTTCATCAAGAAAAGGTTTTCCTTCTTCATCTAAAATTGGGTAATGTAGATTTTTTGATCCCATCAATTTTTCAGGGAGAAAATACATGTCATGAATGATTTTATTTTGCACCAGGTGTCGAATATTTTCAGAATCTAAACCAATTGAAGCTGAATAGTTTTGATCGAAAAAATTACTTGGCTTGTAAGTGACTTCCGCATTTAAAATACCATGCGCAAATTTACCAAAAAGACATTTGCTAATGTCTTTGTATCCATATCTTGACTTGTATCGATTCTCAATTTCTAAGTCCTTGTTTGTGTTGCTTGTTGTATGTTTTTGTGCATCAGAACATTTTCCATCACCAGTCCAGAGTACGGTGTTTAGGGAATATACAAAATCATCCACAACATGCGTGACTGATAAAGAACCAGTCCTGAATCGATCCCTACCTTTTGTATTTCCAAAGACATCATTTTCTGAAGTAATGATCCAATCGTCAACGTAGAAGCTCATTGCCCCAATAGACTGCTGTGAGCCGATTTTGTTAAAATAGAAGCTTATTCCGTATGATAAGGCAAATCTTTCGTCTAAATGGCTTAAAATCGGCTTAAAGAAAGGATTTGGTCGATAGCTTTCACGAGAAGTTCCAAATCCAAAGGTATAAGCAGCAGTAAATTTATTTTCCCAATAGCTTAGTTCAGGACCAAGATTTTTAAAATTATAATATGTTCTATATTCCATATCAAATTCATGATTCTTGAAGGTCGTGAAAAAAGAAGCTAGAAAACCAAGGCGTTGAATATGCGTTCCATATTCAGCAATGATCCCTACCTTAAAAGGAATATTGAAGGAGTTTGATTGAGCGGTTGAGCTACAAATTGTTAAAAATAAAAAAGCAGTTATTAAAGATAGCTTTCGCATTATAATTTTAAGAATCTACTAATTTGAATTTGTTTTTTAGAAGTAATAATTAAATTATAGAAGGCAGCTTCGAATTCAGAGGTATTGATCTTTAAGTTAGATTCCCCGTTTATGGAGATCTCTTTTTTGTAGAGAGTTTGTCCTAGATTATTAGTGATACTAATTACTCCATTAATCTTTCTGCTAGAAACAAAATTCAAATTTAAAGTTTCGTTTACAGGATTTGGATTCAATTCAAATTTTTCTAAACCAGAAATTGAACCTATAGAAAGTACTTTATAATCAAGTTCATCAGACAAAAAGGAACAACCATTTTCATCAGTTATAAGTACCGTATAAATTCCAGATACAAGAGGCAAAAAAGTACGACTTGTTGCTCCTACTATTTCTTCATCATTTAAAAGCCATTGATAGGAATCGAATCCATCTGGTGCTGAAAGATTATCATCCTCAGTGATTTGAAATTCTATGGATTTGCACAAATTTAAATGATAAATTCTGCCATTAGAAATGCTAGCCATGTAGATCTCTCCATCAAGATCCTCTCCAAAAGTTGAAGGCGCAAATCCAAAAAAGCGATCAATTTCTATCTGCTTGAGAGATTGGCCATCATTTACCGAACACCAAAGTGCACCTGAACAATAATCTGCATAAAAATATAAGTCGTAATCTACCAATGCTGAATTATTTCCTCTATATACATAACCACCAGTTATGGAACAATGAGTTAAACCAATGTGATTGTATTCTATGTAAGGAGAAGTGTATTCACTTGAAGGGCCACATCCTCCAATTGCGAATGAACTGCTACCTTCATAACATCTCCATCCATAATTGTTTCCACCTGCGAAACCGGCATCCTCTTTATTTATTTCTTCCCAGTCTCCTTGTCCAACATCAGCAATCCATAAATCTCCTTTTTTCCTATCGAAAGAAAATTTCCAAGGATTTCTGAGACCGGTAGCCCAAATTTCATCAAGAATTTCAGGATCGCTTACAAAAGGATTATTGCTTGGGATAGAATAAGGATCTCCATTATCAATATCAATTCTTAACATTTTGCCCAAAACAGTTTGAGGATTCTGAGCAAAATTTTGAGGATCATTAGCCGATCCGCCATCGCCAAGTCCAATATATAAATATCCATCAGGCCCAAATTTTATACAGCCACCATTATGATTGTTATAAGGCTGGTCAATGACCATAATTTCTTTTTCAGAATTGGGATCTGCCCTATTAGGGTCTGCAGGGTCGACAGAGAATCTTGAAATTACTCCATCATCGTTATTTGCAGTATAATGTAAAAAGAAATAACCATTATTTTTATAGTCAGGATGAAAGGCTATTCCTAATAATCCTTGTTCACTTTGGTTGCCCGAATTGTGGACTCTTTCATCAATGTCTAAAAAGGGTGTTTGGATCACTGTACCTTGGCTATCAATGATTTTGATTCTTCCACTTCTTTCAATTATAAAAAGCCTATCGTCTCCAGCATTATCTATATCTACAGGCGAACTAAAGCCGCTAGCATAAACGTCTAAGGAAAAATCAAATGGCAATTGAGATTGGGCATTTGATAAGCAAAAGAAAAAAAATGCGATTAAAGTGATGTGAGCTTTTATCATACCAGATATTTGAACCAAAATTAAATAAATATAATTAAGCAAAAACAAGAATCTACAAATTAGACTTAAGCTATGAGTTTATTAAATATTAAGTCTTCCTTTGCAAGCCATGAAACACTTTTTTCTCTAAAATTTTTGTCAGATTCCTAAAAAACAAAATTTTTAATCTAAATTAAAGCCTACTAAAATAGCCAAACAAGATGAAAGAAGGTCTTTTATTGATACTTTTGAGCAGTGTCACTAGCATTGTTTTTGCCCAGTTACCTGAAACAAATGTATATAGTTTTTTTATTCAAAAAAATAGTCCTGAGAAATATTCTATTAGAAATGCCAAATTTCTAAATGCGTATAACCTAGAAGGTTATAATAATCAGCCATCATTTATAAAAAGTAAAACGATCTTTTTGAGTGTTCAAAAGATGTCTGGTGATCAGACTGATATTTATTCTTTAGATCTTTCAAATAGAAAATTAAAAGTTATAACCGATACTCCTGAGTCGGAATACTCACCTACTCTAATGCCCGATGGAAATCATTTCAGTTGTGTACGTGTAGAAAAAGATTCAAAAAGCACTCAGAGACTTTGGAAATTCCCTTTGAATAGATCCAATCAAGGTCAGCCAATTTTTGAAAAAATTGTTGGTGTCGGTTATCATTGTTGGTTAAGCCCAAGAAAGGTTGCTTTGTTTATTGTTGGAGATCCACATAGATTGGTTATTGCTGATACAGAAGATCAAAATTATACTGAGTTGACATCAAAGATTGGAAGAGGCATGCAAAAATTGCCAAATGGCAACTTAGCTTATGTACAAAAACTAGGCCCAGAAAGTTGGTACATTAAGGAGCTAGATGTTCAATCCTATCGGTCTTCTATCATCATAGAAACCTTGAAAGGGTCAGAAGATTTCATATTGCATAATGGGACTTATATGATGGCAAAAGGATCTGAGATTTTTGCGTTTCATCCACAAGAACATAATGATTGGATTCCGATTTTTGACTTGGCTTCCTATGGTATAAAAAACATAACAAGATTAAGTTTAAATTCAGACAATTTACTTGTTGTCATAGACAAAAAAGGGCTTTAATGAAGACTATCCATATTGATCAGATGGAGCGTTCTGTCAAGATGAATGCAATGCCAAAAAGAATTATTTCTTTGGTCCCCTCACAGTCAGAATTATTGTTTGATCTTGGTTTATTGAGCAAGTTAGTTGGCATTACAAAGTACTGTGAATATCCTCTTGTTTTAAAAAAAAAGATTGAACAAATAGGTGGTACAAAAAATCTTAACATTGAGAAAATCATAGCCCTTCAACCTGATCTGATAATAGCTAATAAGGAAGAAAACACAAAAGAGCAAATTTTAGAACTTGCAAATCATTTTCCTATTTGGATCAGTGACGTAAAAGACCTAAAAACCTCCATAGAGATGGTCGAAAAAATTGGCGTCCTGACAAGTACTTTAGAAAAAGCAGAAGATATTTCATTAAGGATAAGAAATTCCTTTAAGCTGTTAGTGAATGACTCTCAAAGAGATGCAGCTTATCTAATATGGAGAAAACCTTATATGAGTGCAGGTAAGGATACTTTTATTGACAGTATGCTAAGAATGGCTGGTTTTAGGAATATATTTTGCAACAAAGAAAGATACCCTCAAACAGACTTAGATTATCTATCAGAAGTTCAGCCTGAAGTAATTTTTTTATCTTCAGAGCCTTATCCTTTTAAAGAGAAGCATAAGGCTGAAATACAACAAAGATGTCCAAAATCCATTATATTATTGGTTGATGGAACTTATTTCAGCTGGTATGGAAGCCGATTGATTCATAGTCCAAGATATTTTATTAAAATAAAAGAAGAGATCAATAAATTAATTGATGAATAAAGCATTAAAGTTTATTTTCTTATTAGTTTTCACTTTTTGTGGAAGTAAACTGAGCTATGCACAAATAAGCAACGAAAGAATTCCAGGAGAGATCATCATTCAGTTTGAGGAGGAGGTGGATGTTTTTCATTTTATTGCTTGGAGCAAAATTAATCTTGCTGTTGAGTTCCAGTGTCTTTCTGAACTTCAAACAGATCTAAATATATGTCATCTTTCTTATCCTGATGAAAGTGTAAACGCAGAAGTTTTAATGCATAAACTTTCTGCTTTGCCTGAAGTAAAAGTGGTCCAGTATAATCATAAAGTTTTTGAAAGAGAAGTCTTTCCAAATGATCCATATCTAGATGAGCAGTGGTCTTTGGAACAAATTAATGCGCCAATGGCATGGGAGTTTACCACAGGTGGAACGAGTAACAACGAAAGAGAGTTGGTTATTGCAATTTTGGATGGAGGATTTGAAACTAGCCATGAAGATTTAAATAAAAATATTTGGATCAATCAAAAGGAAGTACCAGAGGATGGAATCGATAATGATGGGAACGGTTTTGTGGATGATTATCAAGGATGGAATTTTATTTCCCAAACAGATGATCATCAAAATTCTCTTGCAGGTACAAGTCACGGAACATCTGTCGCCGGCATTATAGGTGCTGTGGGAGATAACGAGCTAGGAGTAAGTGGAATCAATTGGAATATCAAAATGATGCTATTGAGTGGCTTACCAACAGAAGCTGAAATTATAAAAGCATACGATTATGTTTATAAGATGCGTGAAAGTTACAATTTGAGTAATGGCATTGAAGGTGCATACGTTGTTGCGAGTAATCTTTCTTTGGGGATCCCAAGAGCGAAAGCAGAAGATCATCCAATTTGGTGTGGGATGTATGAATTATTAGGAGAGCAAGGAGTACTGAATGTAGGAGCAACAGATAATTCACATATTGATGTTGATGCAATTGGTGATATGCCTACCTCTTGCAAGAGTGCATTTTTAATAAGTGTAACAAGTACGGATCAAGCTGATTCAAAATCATTGAATGCTGCCTATGGGACAAAATCCATAGATTTAGGTTCTCCGGGGATTGATATATTCACAACAAGGCCAGGAAACAACTACGGTATATTTAGTGGGACTTCAGCTGCAGCTCCTTTGGTTGCTGGAGCGATCGCTTTGTTGTATTCTTCCCCTTGTGAAAAGTTGGCTAATCAAGCCTTGCAAATACCTATGGAGACAGCATTTCTGATGCGAGAATTTATTTTAAATGGTGCTACAAAAAATGAAGATTTAAACTTACTTGTTTCTTCGGGAGGAAGATTAAATTTGGATCAAAGCTTATGTTTGATAAATACCTATTGCGAACCAGTTGATGGTGTCTTTTATTTTGACCTTGCAAAAAATCCAATTAGTGCCGATGAGTCAGTTGTCATAAAGTATAGGACTTCAGACAAAACAGAGTTGACAGATTTGTTTGTCTACAACATGCAGGGGCAAATGATTTTAAGTCAAAAATTGACAACATCATTGTTTGGTGAACGGCAGCAAAGTATTGATACAACTGGACGGCTTTCAAAGGGATCTTATTTTGTAATTGCAGTAGATAGTAAGAACAGAAGACAAGGGAATGTGTTAGTTGTTTTTTAGATAGGGATTGTCAGATAAAACTTAAACCATTGAAAATCAACTTTTGACAATTGTGTAACTCAAACTCTTTACCTCGTTTATAGCGGAAAGGACTGGAAAACCGCGAAATCCTCGAAAGCCATTTGTCTCCATGCGGGGTCCTTCCTTTGAAAGTCCAGCGGACTTTCATTTTTGCTAAAGCAAAAAATCAGTCAGTCGTTTAAAAAATCACGCCAAATGAATTCAGCTCATTTCTTGTACCCAGTGTTTACACACTGGCTATAATAATATCACGCCTCTGGCGCTATTTGCCAAGTATCAAGAGCAATTTAAAGTTTAATAAATCGCTCCATAAATTCTGCTTTCTTGGTCTTAGAAATGTTGAACTCTTCTCCATTAGAAAGGACGACAACTTGTGATTGGCCGTTTGTAAATTCGATAACGTGATTTAAGTTAATGACGTGTGAGCGATGAACTCTTAAGAAGGTTTCTTGCGGTAATTTTAGGTATACCTCTTTTAATTTTTTTGCTATCGTTATTTTTTTGTTGTTGCTAAGATAAACATGTGTATAACTGCCTTCGGATGTACAATAGATGATATCATCTGATTTTACAAATATCAAACCTTTAGTCGTAGGCAGAGCAAATCTTTGGTCAACAGTCATTTCGGGTCTTCTTTTCGTTCCAAATTTGGAACGAATCTTTAGTACTTAAATGCAATTATCTTTTAAAACGCTGCGTCATTAAAAAATGAAACTTAAAAGCTAAGTGTATTTTAACCTAAGATAACAAAATAGACCTCATTTTCAAAAAAATTATATGAAAAGCCTACCAAGATGCACTTGGTAGGCTTTTCATTTTTTAACTAATCAACTTTTACAAAACGTTGAATATAATTTATTCCATTCATTTGATAATGGACTAAGTAAATTCCAGCTTCTAATTCTTCAAAATTAATTTGTATTTGCAAATCACCTGGAGCAACTGCAATGTTTTTTACTTGAGCCCCTCTAAGATCATAAATCTTAATTGTGGATAGCGCATCAATTGGATTTAGAAACTCGATTGTAGCGCTTGTATGAACCGGATTTGGATAGATTAACGCTTGAGTTTGAATATCAAACTCGTTGAGTTCATCCATGTCAGACAAAGTAGCTTGTCCGTCAGTTTCTATGTACCTGACTCTGTAGTAAGATCTGCCAGAATAATGATCATCAATTTCAAAAGAATACCTATTATCACCAAGGTATGCATCACCAAAAGTAGATATAATTGCATTTTCAGTAATGAAATTGACACCATCTGCTGAAGTTTCAATTACATAATTTGCTCCCATGTTGTCATTTACGACTTCCCAAGAAATATTTACACTATTACGGCCTATTCTTGAAGCCTCAACATCCATAAAATTAAAGCCATCGGTGCATGGAATTGTTGCAGCTTGGTAAGCAGTAGTTACATTTCCACAATTATCTGTGATGGTCCAATTAATTTTAAAATCAACGAAGTCTAAACCATAAATTGTATCAACTTGTGCATGGATGTTGGGATCAGGATCACAATTATCCGAAACGGTCGGTTCATTAATAATAATATCATGATGACAATCTGAACCAGTTACTAAATTTAACTGTAACACAACAGGTGCTTCATTATCACTTATGTAAATGACTTGTGCGGCGCGTGCACTGTTGCCACAATCATCAGTGACCACCCAAACTCTAACATATTTAAAGTAACAGTCGTCTTGAATGATCTTCATTTCGTATTCTACCGTCAAGTCATCATCACAATTGTCTTCAAACAAAGGCTCTCCTGTTAATTCTGGATCTGCGGTACATTCCAAATCCAAATCTTCAGGAACAAAAGTAAATACAGGATCCTCATCATCAATAACATAAATAAAAATGCTGAAGGAAGATTCATTGCCACAATCATCAAAGGCAGTCCAAGTACAATACGCTTTTGCTAAGTAACCATCTTCTAAACAATTATCTGATTCCTGATAGTCGTCATAAAAAGTAACTGTTGGCATATCATCGCAATTGTCATAAGCTACTGCATCATCTTCTAGAAAATAATATATGTCATTACAATTAAACCAAAGAGTGTCCCCATCCATTACCTCTTCATAGCTTCCTCCTAAATGTACGGTAGGTGCTTCATTATCTTCTGTAATTATTCGCTGTGTGGTAGTTGCATGATTGCCACAATCATCAATCGCAGTCCATGTTTTAGTATATGTAGTTTTGCATGGTTCTTCTAAAACTGAATCAGAAACTTGAATGTCCAAATCATTATCACAATTATCTCTAAACAGTGGTTCTCCAAACGTAGGATCTCCATCACAATCAATTACCTTATCTACTGGATGATTCACCACAACTGGTGGACTAAGATCAACAATTTTGACTTGAATTGAAAATGCTGATTCATTGCCACAATCATCAATAGCGAGCCAAGTACAATTAAACAATTGCAAATAGCCATCTAGCAAACAATCGCCTGAAGAAATAATCTCATCTATAAAAGTTACTGACGGATTATCATCACAATTGTCAGATACTATTATTGAATTTTCATCGAAATAAAAATAGTCGTTACAATCAAATGTTACCACATCACCATTATTAAGTGGTCCACTAGGACCATTCAAGGATAAAGTTGGTGCAGTCGTATCTACTAAATTTACAGTTTGACTTGCAGTATTTTGGTTGCCGCAAGCATCTGTTATGGTCCATACTCTGGTAGCAGAATATCCACAGTTCAAGTCTTCAATTTTATCCTCATGACTTAGAGTGACTTGACCCTCACAATTATCTTCATAGGAAGGTTCTCCAAAATTAGGATCTTGGTTACAATCGCCACTAATGTTTTCAGGAACATGAGTAAAAACAGGGGCAGTTCTATCTACTATAAGAATGTAAATAACAAATATAGATTCATTACCGCATTCATCAGTCGCAGTCCATGAGCATTCCATTTTTTCTAAATAACCATCTTCTATGCAATTATTTGATGAATACCAATCATCATAAAAAACAACATGCGGATTTGAATCACAATTGTCAGTTACTGTTACTGAGGCTTCATCCAGTAAAAAATCCATGATACATTCAAAAATTAAAGTGTCCCCATTACTTACCCCTTCCAAAGGTGAATTTAAAGAGATGTGTGGTGCTTCATTATCAGTGATGTTTATGGTTTGAGAAGCCGTTGTATGATTGCCACAATCGTCGGTGATGGTCCATGTTGTTGTGTGGGAAGTTGTGCAATCATCTATACTCGACTCATAATCTACTTGCAAGTCCAAGTCTTGATCACAATTGTCAGTATATTCTGGTTGAGTAAAAATTGGATCTTCATTACAAGAAACTTCTTCATCTTGAGGAATGTAGGTAAAAACAGGATCTTCATCATCTCTCACATGAATAAAGATGGTAAAGGTACTTTGATTACCACAGTTATCCGTTGCTGTCCAAATGCACTCATAAGCTTCTAAGTAACCATCTTCTATACAGTTTCCAGTAGCATAAAAATTATCAATAAAATAGATCTCAACATCATCATCACAATTGTCAATTGCTGTAGCGTAGGTTTCATCTAGAATAGGAACTTCATAGCAGGAATAATAAATTGTCTCCCCATTATAGAGATCATCGTAAGGAGCATTGAGGCTAATGGTTGGTGCCTCGGTATCAATGGTCGTGATAACTTGATTTGCAAAATCTTCTTTCCCGCAAGCATCCGTGATGGTCCAGGTTCTTATATGATAGGTTAAACAATCTTCTTCCGAAATACCATCTTCGTAATTTAAGCTAACTGCTGAATCGCAATCATCCCCAAAAGCAGGGTCGCCAAATTCAATGTAATCATTACAATTAGCTTCATAATGTTCTGGGACATAAGTAAAGTGAGGTGCTTCAAAATCAACACAAATCATAAGCCAATTAGATTCCACTACATAATCCGTACAGCCTAAATTTCTTGCACAACGCCTGAACCAGGTATTGACAAAGACAGGGCCAGCTTGATAATATTCTGAAGTTGAACCAGGAATAGTGATCCAGTTTGCAGTTTGATTGTTGGGATCATCCGTAGTATAAATCCAAATGTATTCTACTTCTCCAGAACCACCAGAAGGTAAAGTAATATTTTCAAATTGCTCTGGAGCATCGCCAGGATTACAAACAGTTTGATCATAAGCAATTTCTCCTCCATCGGTAAGGTTATCACAAATTTCAGCCGTAGCATTAAAAGCAAAGCAAGAGAAACTTAAAAGAGAAATAAAAAAAAGACTCAGCACGAATTTAGTACTTCTCGCTTGGGGGGTAAAAGTGGTTTTCATTTTATTTGTTTTACTGGTTAAAAAATACTACGTCCTATATAAAACTAGTGTTTATAGCCAAATTGAATAGAACTTAAAAGGAAAGTGTGATAAGAGAGTTGTTTTAAGTCATAGTAATAGGTTTATAAGCTTTATCTGATTCTAATTTAATAAATTAAAATGCATAGTTATACTTATAATACATGTAAGGCCCAAAATGCTTCATGGAGTGGTGCTTTTTTTTGTTAAAGAATATCAAAGACTGGTAAAAAAAGGGCTTTTCTTTTTAAGTGAAGCGGTAGCAAATTTTTAAAAGGAGGATTCAGCGTATAAATATCGCTTGGATAAACTTTTCAATTTGGATGTATTGGTTTTGATAACTTTTATTGAAAGTTGCATATTTAGCTTCAATAAAAAAGCCTATACCCTGATTGGGTATAGGCTTAAGGTATTCACAGTGACCTCGGCAGGGTCCGAACCTGCAACCTCCTGATCCGTAGTCAAGTACTCTATCCAGTTGAGCTACGAGGCCAATTTTGTTTTACTGCGTCGCAAAAATAGGGCATTTATATTTATTAAGGCTGCTTAGGGGAATAAATTTTATTTCTTCGTAATAGATTTTCTAAAAATGTTGCCCATTCTCACAAGTAGATTAGTCCGAACTGAGCAATAATCTGCCATTTAACCAAAATTTCAATAATAATATTAACTTAGAAGTTTGAAATCAAACTCTACTATGAAGAAGATACTCAGTTTACTCCTGTTATTTCTATGGAGCATTACAAACATTTTTGCTCAAGGAGAAGGAATAGATGAAAAGATTAATGCTGCTTTTGCAAAACTTACTGGGCCAATAGTCCAATTTGTCTTTTACCAAATACCATTCACAGATGAAATCCAGGTTTATTGGGTCTTATTCCCATTGGTTCTTGGAGCCCTATATTTCACGCTATATTTTGGATTTGTAAATATCAAGCATTTTAGAACATCCATTAACGTTGTGAGAGGTAAATATGATGACCTTGAAGGGAGTGGTAGTACAGAATTGTACGACAAAGGTGTCTCTAGTGTAGATGGTGATAATCCAGATACCATTCGAATAGAAGGGCACGATGGTGAAGTTTCGCATTTTCAGGCTTTGACCGCAGCCCTTTCTGGAACGGTGGGTTTAGGAAATATCGCAGGAGTAGCGGTCGCTTTATCTTTAGGTGGACCGGGTGCAACTTTTTGGATGATAATTTGTGGAATCCTTGGAATGTCTTCAAAATTTGTTGAATGTACCCTTGGTGTAAAGTTCAGAGAGATCGCAAGTGATGGAACAGTCTATGGTGGACCGATGTATTACTTGAGAGACGGCTTAGCTTCTAAAGGATATGGTATGTTGGGTAAAATCCTCGCCGTGGCCTTTGCAATCATGTGCATAGGTGGATCTTTAGGAGGTGGCAATATGTTTCAAGCGAATCAAGCATTTGCCTTGTTTTCAAAGGTAACAAATACTGGAGCCGGCTATGGTTGGTTGTTTGGATTGATAATGGCTATCCTTGTTGGAATTGTAATAATTGGAGGAATCAAGAGTATTGCGAAAGTGACAGATAAAATTGTTCCTTTCATGGTAGGGATTTATGTGCTTGCAGCAATTGCTGTTTTAATCATGAATTTCTCTTCCATTCCTCAAGCATTTGTCGTCATAATCAAAGGTGCCTTTTCACCTGAAGCGATAGGTGGTGGTGTCGTTGGTGTGATCATACAAGGCTTTAGGCGAGCAGCGTTTTCTAATGAGGCTGGTATTGGATCTGCTTCTATTGCGCACTCTGCAGTAAAAACAAAACACCCTGCCTCAGAAGGCTTGGTAGCACTCTTAGAACCTTTTATAGATACAGTGGTCGTTTGTACAATGACTGCTTTGGTTATTGTGATAACAAACTTTGATGGCTCTATTATGGAATATGGAACTAAAGTTACAGATGACGTTGGAGCTACTTCAGCTGCTTTTGCAAGTTCCATTTCTTGGTTTCCATGGGTACTTATGATTGCAGTCATTTTATTTGCATTCAGTACAATGATCTCTTGGTCTTATTATGGGTATCAGGCTTGGTCCTATTTATTTGGAAGATCAAAAAATATGGAATACCTCTATAAAGGAATATTTTGCCTTTTTGTAATTATAGGAGCTGCTTCAAGTCTTGGAGCGGTGATTGATTTCTCAGATGCAATGATCTTTGCTATGATGGTTCCAAACATGATTGGACTAGTCATCTTAGCACCAAAAGTAAAAGAAGAACTCCAAAAATATTTGGAGTCTATTAAAGCTGCAAACTTGTAGTTTATTGTTTATTATAAATCATTGATTAATATCTAGTGAATTTATTGTTTCTTACAAAAAATCCTTGCTCCAACAATGGCAAGGATTTTTTTTTACCCATAATTAAAAAGAAGAATAACATGAAAGATAGCTTGCGGCATAAGTTTAAAACTTACTTTGGAAAAGAGGCTGACCTCGTGTTTTTTTCTCCTGGCAGAATAAATTTGATTGGAGAACATATAGACTATAATGACGGCTTTGTTTTTCCAGCAGCAATTGATAAAGGTATATATATTGCCATAAGCAAAAGTCCAAATTCCAATACTTGCATTCATGCTATGGATACTGATGAAACCTTTATTTCTAGCAAAGAAGAAAATCCAGCTTGGGCAAAATACATACAAGCCATAAACAACGCCTTGCGCGAAAAAGAAATTAGCCCCATACCCTTTCAAGCTGTTTTTAGTTCAGATTTACCAATTGGAGCAGGACTATCTTCCTCTGCAGCACTTTGTACGGGATTTTTGTTTGCGCTAAATGTTTTAAAGCCATGGAAATTAGATAAAATTAGTTTGGCGAAATTGGCACAAAGAGCGGAGCATTTAGTTGGAATTAATTGTGGACTTTTAGATCAATTTGCAATCCTCTTTGCGAGAGAAAATCAATTTATGAAATTGGATTGCTTAAGCTATGAAAAAGAATATTACGACTTCAATAGAAAGGATTTAAAACTCATGATCATCAATTCAAATGTCTCCCATGAGTTGGCCTCAACAGCATACAATCAAAGAAGGAAAACATGTAAAATGGGATTTAATATTTTGCAAAAAGAACAGCCTGAATTACTATCCTTTCGAAATCTTGAAGAAAAGATGATCAATGAATCGAAGGGCCTAAAAAAAGAAGAAAAAGATTGTTTAATTTATGTTGTCCAAGAATTGCGAAGGGTAAAAAAGATGACTACAAATTTAAATACTGGAAATTCAAAAATGCTTGGCTCAATTTTGAATGAAGCACATGAAGGTCTTAAATCTTTATACCGTGTGACATGCGAAGAAACAGATTTTTTGGTGGACAGAATAAATGAATTAAAGCAAGTTTATGGCGCACGGCAAATGGGTGGTGGATTTGGCGGTTCAATAATTTGCTTTGTTGATGCATCTTTTGAAAGCAATCTCCTAGATGGAGTATTTGAAGAATTTAGTCATAAATACAATAAACAATCAGAGGCCATATTCCCGTCCTTATCAAATGGCATACATGCTATTTGACATATTACAATAAAACAAAATACGATAAAGTTCTAAACTGTGACTAGGTAAAACAAGAAGCCATGGTGACCAATGTCATATTTATGGTGTTCAATCTCTAATTGAACGTAAATTCTTCTTTAGGCTTTGTGTATATTTAAGCTACCTGCTTCGAGCAGGTAAATACTAATTTTACTCAAGCATGGAAGACCTTTATCTAGAGTTTTGGAGCCAATATGTAACTTTCGTCAGAGAGAAAGCTTGGGATATAGAAACAAGCAAAAAACCTGCAGATCATTATTATTATGACAGTAGTTTTGGAGAAGGAGGCATTTACCTAAGTTCATATATAAATAAGAACACAAATGAACTCTTTACTGGAATATATATTAAGGAAAGCCATCTAGCTAAATTTCATCAGCTTCAAAAAAACAGGGTTAAGATTGAAAAGATCTTAGGATATGTAAAATGGGTCCCAGATACAGGAAAAGGTGTAACTAGGATCAAGCAAGTTCTTAAAATAGATCTCCAATTAAAAAGCAATTGGGAGGAAGCATTTACTTGGCTGGGTTTAAGATCTCTTTTGTTTAAAGAAGTCGTCAAAGTTTATGTACACTCAAAGGAGAAATCAACAAAGAAATAAGTTACCTAAAGCTATAATTTCCCCTCTCCTATTTTCAAAGTATTTTATTACAAAATTATTGCTTAAAATATAAATGTATTTCAGCTCTTCTTGCTGAAGCATGATCAGAAACGGAAGTATCAACTCCTAATGGTTCTAAGCTTATTCTATTTGCTTTCACTCCTATGGATAATAGATATTGCTTTACTGTTTCTGCCCTAGATTTTGAAAGTTGTTGATTGACTATTTGAGAACCCGTATTGCTTGCAAAACCTTTAACTATTATATCCAATTCCTGATAAGTATCTAACCAATTTGCTACCTGCTCTATTTTATCTTTTTCAAGTCTAGTCAAAATAGGAGATCCATTTGGGAAGTAGACATTTTGTTGTCTGTGCTTTGTTATAAAAGTCTTTACATCTTCTCTAATTATTGGAGCTGACACTGGAGCAGAAACCCTCGTGTGTTTGTGATCCTTAAGTTGAGCCTCCAAGCTTATTATTTTAGCATTTAAGGCTGCCACTTCTGAATCCTTATGTGCATGTTGATTTGCTGCTTGTAAGGCTTTTTCTAGCTTTTCGACCTTTGTCTCAAGTTGGATATATTGAGAATCTAAATTAGTAGTATTCTTTACAAGAGCCAATTCATTTTCTAGTGAGCTTATCTTTTTGCTCAATTCCAAAACAGCAGCCATATCTTTAGTATCTGGTGCCGCAGAAGAATTGTCTTTTGATACAAATAATAATAATTTAAATTGCTCCGTCAGTGTTTGCAATTCCTTTTCAAGTTGATCAATTCTCTTATTATTTTTGGTGTCTTCAAAGTGCGTCGACTCAGAGTATGTTGTTGAAAGTTGCTTGATATCCTCTGTTATTTTTTTAATGTCTTTTTTATTTGCACTATTTTTTCTTTGATCAGCCAGCTCTTTCTCAAGTCTATTAATGTGCTTTTCTAGTCTCTGTGTATCAATCGCCTTATTCGTACGATCGTAATCATAGCTTCTCTTAGTTTCAATTTTAGTGCTTGACTCTTGCTCCTTTTTTAAACTTATGATTTGTCGTTCCAGTTCATTTTTAATCTCTATCATCTCTCTTTGAGTGGCAGCATCCTTGGCTTGCTGCATATTACTTTCCTCGATTGATTTAAGTGCCAATTCCAATTCTTCCACTTGCTTTAAAGCATTAAAATCATTGTTAGAAGTATTGCTACTTACTTTTATTTTAGAATGTGTTGCACGATAAGCGATAAGCCTGCTCCTCTTGGCTTTTAAAATTATCTCGATTAAATTTTGATATTCGGCAGGAGACATTTGGACCATGCTAGATTGACTTTGTTGCCCAATAGAACTAAAGGAAAAGGCGCAACAAATAAAACAACTTAATAAAAACTTAGAAATTGGCATAGAAGATGACTATTGGTGAAAAGGAAAAAAGCAAAGAAGGAATAGAATGAATCTTTTTATTCTATTTACCTTCTTTGCTAATCTGTGAAAATTAAATGATAAAATTATTCTTTGTTCTTTTTCTTCTTCTTTCTTTTGAATAATTTGATTGGCTCAACTGTCTCCTGTTCAACTTCATTCTTTCTCATTTTCTTACTTGTTTTGCCTTTCTCCAAATCCACAATTCTTTCGTTCATTTTTTTAATCTCCTCATTATTAGTGTCTAACTTTTCTTCCAGTTTGTACATCATTTTAATCAATGATTTTTCTTCTTTTTTAGAAAGATCAGCAGCGGTATCCTCCTCAGTAAGTTTTGGAGCAGCGATGGTTTCAGATTCAGAACTTTCATTATTCAATTTTTCCTCTAGTTCTTTAATTCTCATTAAAAGTGCTTGATTGGTTTGACTAGGCATGGTAGAGGCATAATTTTCCTCTGGAAAGCTCATGGAGTATAACCTAGGATCCGTGCTCTCTAAAATTTCTTCAATTAAATTTTCAAACTCAGCTGGACTCATTTGAATTACAGAATTTGAAGGTCGTATGGCGATATTCTGACCACCAATTTGCATGCCTTGACTTTGAGGCGTATAGTTAGGATTGGTAGTATTAGCAGTTTTAGGTGCCTCTTCGTTTCTATTTTCTATTTCGTCTACTATCATTTCGGCCTCGGCCTTTTCTTGCTTTAAGACAGCAGCCTTTTCGAGATCATTTTCAGCGTAAGCTTCAAGAACTTTATTTTCAAGTTCTAAAATTTTGTTTTCATATTCTAAGGTCAATGCTTCTGCTTTTGCGTCGTTTTCTTTTTGTCTTGCATCAACTGCAGAGCTAATATTTTGATTGTAAATGGCATTTGCATCTCTTTTCTTCTTGCCAAAATTTAGTTTAAATCCAGCAGACCAAAACCAAGAATTGTGGATTTCTTCTGGTGCATCTAAGTTATCAATAGGTGCTGAAGAAGTCAGAATTGCTCTACCTGAACCAAAGATCTTAAAGTTTCTGCCAAGTGGAATCAAAAGTCCTACGCCACCCATTGCAAAGCCTGTATCATCAGCATCACTTAGAAAAAGAGCAGTTGTGTCTGTAGGATTTATTATTTTGCTTTCATAGTTTGAGCCAACATCCATTTTTCCACCACCTATCATTAGAAATGGAACCATACCACCACCTGAATTCAATTGCATTCTCACTTCTCCACCATACATAGCAAGGTCATCAAATTTAGTAAGTTCTCCATCCTCAAGGGCTTTCCAATAAAAGCCTCGAACGCCTACATAAGGTCCAAGATCGAAACCTGCAGATCCACCTGCCATCCAAGCATCTCTATACGGTAAGTTCTCATGAAAATTGATTTTACCTGCAATGGCTTCAATGCCTAAATTTAGCCCACCTGATCCACCATTGAAAGTATCGAAATACGCTTTGTCTAGCTCTGATAATTCCCCTGGTTTTCTTCCACCCAAATAAATTTGTAAAGAGGCAGCTCCTGACCAATTGCTCAGGTCTTCCATTTGAAAATCAAAATCCGCTAGTCCTAAATTCGTTTTGTTTGTAGGACTAAGTAAGTACTTTCCTGTGTTATATCTATAAGCAGTATTTCTACCTTCTAGATTTAAAACAAAGCGATCTCCAATCCCCAAAGTAATACCTGCTCCTGCACTTAAGTAAATCTGTTTAGTTGGATCGGCATCCGTTCTATGTAATTCTTGAACACCAGTACCTGCCGTTATATAAGGAAGTAGTTTACCTCTGCTAAAGTTTGCTTTAATTTCACCGCCATATCTTATCAAATTGACCTCTTCACTATTAAATTGTTCCGCGTCGAAATTTTCGATCCCAAAATTATCGAAATTGCTTTTTAAGGCTGAACCTTGCATGTAAGTTCCACGTAATTCAAAAAATTCTCCAAAGCCAAAACCCAACTTTCCTCCTATGAGCAGTCCATCATCAAGTCCAGCTTTGTCGTTCCAGAATACGTATTCACCAGTTGGTGCTAAAGTGTAAGAAATACCTCTTACTTGCGCAAACGAATTGCTTGCGCAGAAAATGCATAGAATGACTAATAGTAATCCTTTAAATGAATTCATCATTTTGTTTTTGATTAAAAATTTTACTAAAAAATACATTATAAAAATGTCTGCCTACTGTTTTTTACAATAGCCTTCAAATATTTTCCTACATAGAAAATATTTGAAATAAAATTGGGTGAGTCTTTTAAAATGATACGTTTAGGCATTAAAAATTTGCTTAATTTTTATGCACGGCTATTTTGACTGCAAGATATCTTTCTCGTCACATTAAAAAAATCTATATAAATGAAAGGTAATTTTCTAAACCATTAATAATTAATTGCTATATTCGTGAATATTAGGGTTAATAGCCTAACTACTAGAAACAAAGAGTCTTGATATTAAACAGCATTATAATCGATGATGTCGAATCTATTCGACAAGGTCTAAAAAAACTCATCTCTAAACATTGTCCACAAATAGTAATTATTGGAGAATCTGATAACATAGATGAGGCTGAAAAGCTTATACTTGAAACCAATCCTGATCTAATCTTTCTTGACATTCAAATAAAAGACAAAACTGGTTTCGACCTATTACAAAATCTACAATCAAAAAAAGAACTTAACTTTAGAATCATCTTTATGACGGCTCATCAAGAGTTTGAACATGCTACGAAAGCAATTGATTATTCCGCCTTAGATTTCATCACAAAACCCATAGATCATAAAAATTTGAGCAAAGCAGTCCTGAAAGCAGAAATGACGATTTCTGAAGAAAGAATGAGGGACGAGGAACAAGAACTGAAAGACAGATCCTATAAAGATCAAATTAAAATGCTGCTAGGTTTTTTAACTTCTAAAAATGAAAAACCCAAAAACCTTCCTTTCCACCTAACCAAAGGAGTTGTTGAGTACATTGAAGTTACTAGTATCTTAAAACTTGAGGCTGAAAAAATTATTACTAAAGTTCATTTACTAGATGGAACTAAATTTAAAGCCATGAAGAATTTGGGTCATTATTCCAAAATTCTAACGGAAGATTATCATTTCTTTACGATCAATAAAAGCACAGTTATCAACTTAGATCAAGTAAAAAGATACAAGCATAGTGAACTAGAGGTGACTTTAACAGATGGCTCGAAAATATATGCTTCTAGAAGAGGTGGTAAACTGTTCAAAGGTCTGATTAACAATGAATCTGAATCGTTTTCAAATCTTCAAAAAGAAAACATTTTGAAAAAATTGATAGACAAACTGAAAGATTTGTAGGGCTTGTCAGAAAAAGACAACTGTCATAACGAATGTTAGGTGTTATTACCTATCAAATAAGAAGCACCAGGGCATGCCATGGTGCTTCTTATTTAGGGATTGTCAGATAAAAACCTAATCCATTGAAAATCAACTTTTGATACTTGTGTATTTTGAATTCTTCACCTCATTTCTAGCGATAATGTCCGAAAAAAAAGGTTCTCCTCGAAAGCCATTTGTCATGATTTTTCCTAAAAATCACGCCAAATGAATTCAGCTCATTTCCTTGTACCCAGTGTTTACACATTGGGCTACAATAATGTCACGCCTCTGGCATTTTTTATCACTAGGGCATGCCTTGATGCTTCTTATTTAGGTACACTTGGAAATATTATCTCGCGCCATTGCAGTCCAAAAGAAATCTGTTGTTTCCAGCCTTCCTTAAAAAAAACCTTCATCTAATTTTATTAAGCTAGCCTTTATAAATTTTCAAACTTACTCTGGTACCGCCAGTTGGTATTTCTTCTGTTTTGGATGTTATGTCATAATCTAATTCGTTTAGTAAGGCTATCTTTTTTCTGACCAATTCTCTGCCATGTGATTTGTATTTTGAAATACTTTTTTCTTTTAATTTTCTTGCAGCACTCATACCAATGCCATGATCTTCAATAATTATATTTAAGACCTCATTTGCTTCACTAATCTTAATGATCAATTTTTCTTTTGTCGGACATTTTATCAAGCCATGTTGGATGGCATTTTCGATGTAAGGTTGCACCAACATGGGAGGAATTGTTGTCATAGACAAGTCAATATCTCCGTCAATAATAAATTCATATTCAAAAGCATCCGAGGAAGAAAGATGTTCAAATTCTACATATATTTTTAACAATTCCAATTCTTCTTTCAAGCTAATCTCTTGACTTAATTTATTGGTCAAATCGATTTCAGATTTAACGGCTGAATCTAAAAACCTTCTAATCATATTTGAGAATTTCACCAGCAATTCGTTTGCTTCTTCAGGTTCATTATTTAAGATTTGGCTTTGAATGGTTCCTATCACATTAAAAATAAAATGAGGATTCATTTGAGATTGAACGGATTGTACTTCAAGATGCGTGGCTCTTAATTGATTTTCATAAGCTCTTTTTTTATTGATTCTAAATTTGTTGAATAAAAAGAGTAAGCCAAACGTCAATAAAGCTAGTAGCAAAAATGCGTATAGATAAAAATTTGGTTCTTTAAAAAATGGAATTTTAACTATCACATATTTTGAAGCTATGTTAGATTTTAGATCTTGACTCCCAGCATTTCTAGCTTTTACATTGAATTGATGCGTACCAGATCCTAGATTAGCATAATTTACGTAATCATGCTCTACCCAGTCCGACCAATTTTCATCATAACCATCGAGCTTATATGAATATTGTGTTGTTGAAGGTCTATTATATCCAACAGCCCCAAATTCAAATTCAATTTTATTAATTCCTTTCTCAATAAAAACGGAATCCTGGCTAAAAGTAATACTTTGCTTATTTACTCTTGTTATTAAAGCATTTAAGCTCTCTGAATTGAAATCTAATTTTGAAGGATCCAGACAAACAGTTTTTGTTGCTGAACCCATCCAAATAATTCCCTTAGAATCAGTAAAAACAGAATTTTGATTTGGTTCAATTCCTTCGTATCCGTTTTGGTGGTTGAAGAATTTCATTTCTATGGTTCCCGATTGGACATATTTCTTTTGATTAAAAATGTACAACCCATCTAGCGCACCGATGAGTAGGTTTGATTCATTGAATTTTGTAATAAAACTGATTGGTTTATTTAAAATCTTATCTCCTACTTTGATTAGAGTGTTTTTTTCATAATCAAAAGTCAGAAGACCTTCTCCTCCACCAAACCACAAAAAATTTGCATCATCTTTATAACAAGCTGAAATCCCACCTTTGGTTGGTAAACTATTATCCTCATTTATGAAATTTTTAATTTCTTTTGTTTCTGGATCATAATTAGATAGTCCCGTAAAACTTCCTATCCAATAATCGTCATTTTTATCTATACAAAGTCCAACTACATAAGTGCATTTATGGAGGCCTTCTTTCTGCCCGATATGCTCTGTAAATTCATAATTTTTGTAAATGTTAATCCCATTTGCGACACCAGCAACTAACTGATCTCTTTTATCATCTTCCATAAGATAAAGAACCGGTCTATTGGTTTGGACCCCATCAATAAGAGAAAATTTTTTCGAATCATATTTCAATATCCCGAATCCATGTGGAAATAAAAGATTATCCTTTTTATCTTTTAATGATCCAAAATAAAAAAATCTATTCAAGGAGATTGAATTATTAATCTCCTCTATCATTCCAAATTTATCAAGTTTAAATAAACCATTATGATAACTTGATAAAAAGATATTTTGCTGATCATCTTCTACAAATGACCATGCCTTATCCAATCTAGAATCTTCAAAAGTTTTAAAAGCAGTGCCGAAAAACTGTATCAATCCATTTTCTGAACCAAGCCAAATTTGTCCACCTGGATCTACATATTTGAATCTGGTTTTCTCCTTTTGAAACGAATGTAGTAGAGAAACTACTTTTTTCTTTTGATTAAAAAAGTACAAACTATTATTCTGATGAAAATAAAAACTTTTATCAAGTAAATCAAAATTTACATGGATGCTGAGTCCATCACTTTCTATAAGGAGTTTAGGTTTACTGTTTTTCAAAATGTAATAATTCCCTCTTTTCTTACTAAAAGTATTGAGCCTGAGAGGCTTTTCTTTTTGACTTTCAAAATAAAATGAACTAAAAGCTTCATCTTGCAAAACAACAATGCCAAATCCATTTACATTGAGTTCAAAAATTCCTTTTGAACTCAATGCCCCATATACTTTCCGCTTTTTTTCATCATAATCCAATCGTGCGACCAAATTTGCAGCATAATTTAAGGAATCAGAAAGCACTTGATAATCAGTACCATCATAATAAATAAAATAAGGAGGAAATTTTCTAGCAAGCCAGATATTGCCTTGATCATCATTGGCCATTCCAAGAACTTCAGCTATTGGAATATCCCCTAGAGGGAAAGATTTAAACATATTTCCATCAAAACTGCATATTCCATTTCTTGTAGCAAACCACAAAATTCCTTTTTCATCTTCGATTATCGCCGTAATGGTTCTACCAGGCAATCCATCAGAAGTATAATATGACTTAAATTTATCCCCATCAAATTTTGATATTCCTCCTCTAGTACCAATCCAAAGTAATCCCCTGCTGTCACGAAAAATTGCTTCTACCTGCATTTGAGCCAATCCATCATGTAAGGTGTAGGTACGATAGCTCAGATCTTGAGCATTCAGAGACGAAAAAACACAACAAATGCAGATAATGGTTGATAAATATTTAACCATTAAGTGGTGATAAGGTGTCATTTTGGTGATTAAATTAATAATATAGACCGTTTGTTTTCTTTTTCTACCGTTCGTTATACCATGTCATAAATAGAAGAAAATCTACATTAACTTAGAGATTCAAAACTAGAGTATGGTTAACCATACAATTTTCACATTAGCGCCAATTGAGGCTAACCAAGAAGAAAACGCTAAAAACGTTATCTACTTAAAAGGGAATCTACTTCGATTCCCTTTTGCTTTTTTATAAACCTAGATCT
>CALIIW010000013.1 GCA_938018185.1 uncultured Saprospiraceae bacterium | reverse complement strand
CATTATACTTTCTCCCATTTTGGGCATTACTAAGTCTATCTGAGCCATTCCTACTAAAATTTAATTTTTAGAATATTCGTACAAAAATAAAAGACTTCCTGCTTAAACAAGTATTCAATCCCTTCTTATTTAGAATAATTCATTAAAACAAAGCGTCTTAACGCATTTAAGGCATAATTGCCTGTATATTCTATGTTTTTTAAACGGTCTTTACCTAGCTGAAGTTTGTATGTTTCGGTTAAATTTTCATTGCAAATGGCAAGCCATATGGTTCCAACTGGTTTTTCCTTCGTTCCACCAGTAGGGCCAGCTATTCCTGATATACTAATAGACAGGTCTGATCCAAAAGCTGCCAATACCCCTTTTGCCATCTCTTTTACGGTTTCTTCACTAACAGCACCGTGATTTTTCAAAGTTTTTTCCGATACTTTAAGCTCTTTATGCTTGATATCATTGGAATAAGCTATAATTCCACCTTTAAAAAAGGCGGAAGATCCTGAAAACGAAGTCAATCTATGTGAAAGATACCCTCCAGTACAACTTTCTGCTGTGCTCAAGCTGATTTTTGCATCAATCATCAATTCCATTAGCTTTTGCTCCAATTTCATTTCATCATAAGCATAAACCAATTCAGGAATGGCTTCTGTGATTTCGGATACAGCTATTTTTAATTCTTCCTTGCTTTTAATGGCATCTTTCCCTTCTACCCCAAGTCTTAATCGGACGGTACCCAAATTGGGCAAAAAAGCCAATTTAAAATGACTAGGAAATTTATCTGTAATATTTGAAATCTTGTCAGCAATCCTAGATTCTCCTTCTCCAGCTGTCATTATCGTTCTATAAATAGTTGGAGAAATGGAAAATCTCTCGAAAAGTTTAGTCCCGACTTCATATTCCATTAAGTATTTCATTTCATATGGTACGCCTGGCATAGAAACGATTATCTTTTCATCTTTTTCAAACCACATCCCTGGCGCCGTTCCTTTTTTATTTTTTAAGATTTCCGCTCCTTTAGGCATGAAAGCCTGCTCTTTGTGTGCCTCTGTAGATGGTTTGCCAAATCGAGCAAACAAGCTTAAAATTGAGTCATAGGTTTCTTGATGGAAATACATTTCTGCTCCAAAATAATCGGCCAATGTCTTTTTCGTTATATCATCTTTGGTTGGTCCAAGACCGCCAGAAATCAGCACAACATCAGCCAGACTTAAAGCATATTCCAAGCCTGCAAGAATGGATTTTTTTTGATCCGCCACTGTAGTAATACCAGTTATTTGAGCGCCTCTTGTGGTCATATATTCTCCCATCCAAGCTGCGTTGGTATTTATGATTTGTCCTATAAGAATTTCATCCCCTATAGTTAAGATATGTACTTTCATTTCTATTTATTGCTAATAAGAATTTAGTACTTTAACTAAATATCTCATTTCCTTCTTCTGGAATTGTTAGGATTTCTTTATTTCTCAGGATTTCTGCATGTGCAGCGGTTTTTGGCAATTCATATTTAAAATAGTAACGCAATACATGAACCTTTGCTTTATAAAAATCTTCGCCATATAGCCCGTTTCCTTCCACAAGAATTTTCTTTGCCGCTACAGCTTGTTTCATCAATTGCCAAGAGACTACGATGGTAGAAAAGAACTCCATAAATATAGTCGCATCTGCAAGATACTTTTCGAAGTCTCCACTCATAGCAAAAGCCATCAAATGCTGCAAGACTTCCTGTACCAATTTGATCTTACTTTCTAACTCTGTTACATAAATTTTTAAGTCTTCATGTTCTGATGCTGTCTGCATGGTTTCACTAACTTCTGCAAGAAGCAATTGTAAAGATTTTCCATTTTCAAATGGAATTTTTCTTCCTAATAAATCGAGAGATTGAATGCCTGTTGTCCCTTCATATAAAGGCATGATCCGAATATCTCTATAATATTGTTGCAATGGAAAATCCATACAAAAACCATAACCTCCTAATACTTGGAGTCCTTCATTAATTGAATATCGACCCATTTCTGCTGGAAAAGTCTTTGCTATTGGCGTAAGCAATTCTAATAGAAGGTGATATTTTTCTTTTTCTTCCCCTTCTGCAACTAAAGCCAGATCTTGATATTTATAACTTTGCAAAATGAGGCTTAAGGCTCCTTCTGTTATGGCCTTTTGTGCGAGCAGCATTCTACGCACATCAGGGTGGTTGATGATCAAAGTTTGTTCTTGAGAAGCATCTTTTTTGCCAGAACCTTTTAGTCTTCGACCCTGTGGTCTTTCTTTGGCATATTGAAGTGATGCTTGATAAGCTGCTGTTGCAATTGATGTCGCAGAAGACCCTACCGACAAGCGGGCTTCGTTCATCATGTTAAACATATACTTCAATCCTCTATTTGCTTCCCCAAGTAAATATCCTCTACAGTTGTCATTTTCCCCGAAAGACAAATGTGTCGTGGCATAACCTTTTTGCCCTAACTTTTGAAAATCTCCAGCTGTAAAAACATCATTATCTTCAAAGTTGCCTGCTGCATCTAGTCTCTTTTTAGGAACAATAAAAAGAGAAATCCCCTTCGTGCCCATTGGGGCACCTTCAATTCTAGCTAAGGTTAAGTGAATAAAATTTTCTCCAAATTGATGGTCTCCACCAGAAATGAAAATCTTTTGTCCTTTAATTTCATAGTGCCCATCTGCACTAGGTTTGGCTGTTGTTTTAACATCCGATAAGGAGCTACCTGCCTGAGGCTCAGTCAATGCCATTGTACCCATCCACTTCCCTGCAAGCATTTTTGGAACATAGGTATCCTTTTGTTGTTTGCTTCCAAAAGTTACTATTAGATTAGCAGCACCAGTTGTTAAACCAATATATCCTGTGGCATTATTATTTGCAGCTTCTAAAATATGAAAACCAGCACCATATAGCATACCTGGCATTTGAGACCCGCCATCATCAAAATCAAAGTAAGGTCCTATCCAACCATTTTCTGCTGACTTTTTAATAATTGTATCAATTTGAGGATGAACAATTACTTTTCCATCTTTATAAACAACAGGCTTTTCATCCATGTCTTTAAAGTATGGAAACATTTCTTTGTCTGAGAAATCTTTGACGGAATCAATCAGAACATCTAAAGCATCTAAGTCGTAATCTTGGTACCTAGGATATTTAAATATTTCTTCAATATTATGAACTTCCTTTAAAAGGAATTTCAAATTCTCAATGCTTGTGTATTTATCTGCCATATTTTAATTTATATCAATCCTTCATTAATAAGGTCATGTAGATGAATAATTCCTACGTATTCTTCTTTTTCTGTCACAATTAGTTGTGTTATACTAGCCTCACGCATCCTATTTAATGCATCAACGGCAAGGGCATTACTAGCAATTACAGCTGGAGATTTGCTCATTATATCTTTTGCCAATAATTGAGAAGTTTGAATATCCTTTTCTAACATTCGACGCAAGTCTCCATCTGTAATAATGCCAATAATTTTATTTTGTTCATTTAATACAACAGTAGCCCCAAGTCGCTTGGTCGTCATTTCCAATATAGTATCTCTTAAGTTTGCTGATTCGTAAACAGATGGTTTTAGATTATTTGGATATAGGTCTGCAACTCTTAAATATAATTGTTTTCCAATTGCTCCACCAGGATGAAATTGAGCAAAATCGCCCGGTGTAAAACCTCTCAATGCCAATAAAGCAGTAGCTAATGCATCTCCTACCGCCATTTGAGCAGCAGTACTAGCTGTCGGAGCAAGATTGTTAGGATCGGCTTCCTTACTAACCGGGATAATTATAGCATAATCAGCTCTTTTTGCCAAATAGGATTTTTCATTTGACACAAAAGCTATCAATTTACTACCAAGAGTTTTTACTAAAGGAACCAAAACTTTTATTTCAGGTGTCTCCCCAGATTTAGAAATACAAATAATGATATCATCATTTTGTATCATGCCAAGATCACCATGAATGGCATCTGCAGCATGCATAAACAAGGAAGGAGTACCGGTTGAATTTAAAGTGGCGACAATTTTTTGACCAACCAAAGCGCTTTTCCCAATACCTGTCACAACTACTCTACCCTTACAATGGTAGACTGTCTCCGTAGCGTCAACAAAAATAGTGTCCAAACTATTCATAAGGGTTATGAGTGTATCAGCCTCTATTTGTATGGTATTTTTTGCTGTTTCTAGAATTAAATGTTTGTTATCTTCAGAATGGCTTGGCATAAACTATTTTAGATTTTCCTAAAAAGATAATAAAAGTAAGGAATAGAAATTTGAATGGAAATTCTTAAGCCTACAATAAAAAAAATGCTTATATTTAGATACGAATTTAAAACACATCTAACTAATAACAGTTATCACCCTACATTATTGGTTAACACTATAAAGATTGATTAAGAGATGATTGAGACAAAGGAGCTTTTACATGACGCGTTAAAAACACATTTCGGATTTAACGAATTTAAAGGCCAACAAGAAGAAATAATACAATCCGTATTAGATCATAAAGATACTTTTGTAATTATGCCAACTGGCGGCGGTAAATCCTTATGCTACCAATTGCCAGCCATTATGATGGAAGGAACAGCTATTGTTATTTCTCCATTGATAGCTTTGATGAAAAATCAGGTTGACTCTATTAGAGGATATTCCCAATCTGATGACGTCGCTTCCTTTTTAAATTCATCTTTGAATAAATCTCAGATGAAAAAAGTGAAAGAGGATATCACTGCTGGAAAAACAAAATTGCTTTTTATCGCACCAGAAACTTTAACAAAGGAAGAAAATCTTGCTTTTTTCAAAGAAGTAAATATCTCTTTTGTTGCGGTAGATGAAGCCCATTGTATTTCTGAATGGGGTCATGATTTTAGACCAGAGTATCGAAGGATTAGAATAATGATCGATGAGATCAATAAAGAAATTCCAATCATTGCCTTAACGGCAACAGCAACTCCAAAAGTTAGAACAGATATCGTAAAGAATCTCAACATGAGATCTGTGCGAGAATTTGTTTCTTCTTTTAATAGAGAAAACCTCTATTACGAAGTCAGACCTAAAGGAAAAAAAGAACAAACGTTTAAGAGCATAGTACAAGTGATAAAAGGCATGGCTGATAAGTCAGGTATCATTTATGTTCAAAGCAGAAAGTCTACAGAAGAAATTGCAAAAGTCCTGAAAGTTAATGGCATAAAAGCTGCTGCCTATCATGCAGGTTTAGATGCTAAAACTAGAACAAAAGTTCAAGATGATTTCTTGATGGAACAAATAGATGTCATCTGTGCAACCATAGCATTTGGGATGGGAATCGACAAACCAGATGTTAGGTTTGTAATCCACTATGATATTCCAAAAAGTATAGAAAATTATTACCAAGAAACAGGTAGAGCAGGTAGAGATGGAATGGAAGGCAGATGCATTACCTACTATAGATATAAGGATATTTTAAAATTAGAAAAATTTCTTAGAGACAAACCCGTTTCCGAAAGAGAAATGGGTGCCCAACTTCTACAAGAGATCATGGCTTTCTCTGAAACTGCTTCTTGTAGAAGAAGATTTTTGTTGCACTACTTCGGTGAAGAATATGCCGATGAAAGATGTGGCAAAAAATGTGACAACTGTAAACATCCAAAAGAAAAAATAGAGGTTCAAGAACATTTGCACCAAGCTTTAAAATCAATTCAAATACTAAACGAAAATTTCAAAATCAAAGCCATTTCTGAATTCCTTATTGGAAACGAGACAAAAGAAATGCAAGATTTTAAATTTGACGAGTTGGATCTCTTTGGTATTGGAAAAGATAAAGACGTAAATTTCTGGAACTCTTTATTGCGCCAAGCTCTTTTGCAGAATATGATTTATAAGGACATAGAAAACTATGGCATCTTAAGACTAACTGAAAAAGGCACAAACTTTATTGACAAGCCAGTGCCTTTCCAAATGTCTCTTAATCATGACTACACTACTTTAGTTGATTCAGACTCTGAACCTTCAAAAGCTGGCACCTTAGACAAGGTACTAATTGGTATGTTGAAAGATTTAAGAAAACAGGTTGGTCAGGAAAAGAAAGTTCCACCTTACGTGATTTTTCAAGACCCTTCTTTGGCAGATATGGCTACGCAGTATCCAATTACCATGGATGAAATGGCCAATATAACTGGTGTCAGTATTGGTAAAGCAAAAAGATATGCTAAGCCGTTTATTGAACTAATCAGCCAATATGTTGATGAAAATAATATTGAACGACCTACTGATTTTGTAGTTAAGCAAGTTGCCAATCGTTCTAAGATAAAAGTTAATATCATTCAAAGCATAGATCGAAAAATACCATTAGAAGACATCGCTTCTTCTAACAATCTAAGCATGGAAGAATTGATGGAAGAACTTGATGCAATCACTACATCAGGGACAAAAGTAAATTTAGACTACTACATCGAAGACAACTTGGATGAAAATGCAATGGAGGATATTTTGGATTACTTTATGGAATCAGAAACAGACTCTATAGAGGAAGCATTCAAAGAGTTAAAAGAAGATGATATAACTATTGATGAGATCCAATTAGTAAGAATCAAATTTTTATCCGATACTGCCAATTAGAATGAAAAAATATTTATTCCTCTTGACCTTTCTATCCTTCTTTTTCACGTCAAATGGACAAGACAATTATAAGCATGCTATTGGATTGAGGGGAGGCCCACTCATCGGGGTGAGTTATAAAAACTTTATATGGCCTATTAATGGAGTCCTTGAAGTTATCGGAGGTTTCAATTTTGCTAATGGCAGATACATGAGCTTAACAGGTTTATACGAGCACCATTTATTTATTAATTATAGTCTTAATTTTTATGGCGGGGGTGGTATCACATTTGGCAACAATGAAGAAAATTTCAGATTGCAACTTGAAACCATTGTAGGTATCGAATATCTCTTAGATTTTGTTCCTTTTAATGTTTCCCTTGACTACAAACCTGGCTATAGCATCTTAAACAACGAACTTGTTTTTGATGAATTTGGTGTATCCCTTCGTTACATCTTAAAATAATATGATCCTTAAGACAAAAGGCATCGTTTTGCGAACGCAAAAATATTCTGAAACTAGTTTAATCTGCAGAATTCTTACCAAAGAAAAAGGCCTCAAGTCTTACATCATTAGTGGTGTTAGAAAACAAAACTCAAGAGTAGGGGCAAGTTTGTTTCAACTCATGAACATACTAGATCTAGTTGTTTATGATAGAGAAGAAAAAGATCTAAATCGAATAAAAGAAGTCAAGCTGCATTACGTATATCAAAACATTCCTTACGATATCTTTAAAGGGACTGTTGGCATGTTTATTATCGAAATAGTTCAGAAAACAATCAAAGGACAAGAGGAACACACGGAGCTATATTCCTATTTGCAACACCTATTAGAATTTCTTGATCAGACTAAGGAATCGATAAGCAATGTTCATTTACATTTCCTATTAGAATACGCTAGTTATTTAGGTCTAAACCCAACAGGGGTTGTCTCTGAACAGTATCCTTACTTTAATCTTGAAACTGGAATTTTTTGTGGGGAAGCACATCAAAAATTTTCATTGCATCGAGAACAATCCCAAGTGATCAGCGATCTAATGCATTTAAACGTATCTGAAGCACATTGCCTTAAATTGAGTCACGAATTGCGTTCTGCCACGCTAAAAAGCCTACTTAAATTCTATCAAATTCATATAGAAAACTTACCTGAAATTAATTCTCACAAGGTATTATCAGATGTATTGAAGTAATACGAAAGAAATTTACATTTTAAATCAAATCCTTGAACACAATTAAGTACACTTATTATTCACTCAATAATATCTTATAATTATAAGTTAAATTAGTATAATATCCTAAATTGTAAGTCGTTAGGATAAAGCAAAGTTTAATATGGCAAGTACAAAGAGTAAGTGGGAAAATTTTAAAACAAAGTTTAAAAAGATTCCTTTATTTAAAAAAATAATTGGAGGTCTATTGCTATTAGGCTTCTTAGGTATTTTTGCACTTATAGCCTTGACCATTGCTGTCAGAGCTGGAATGTTTGGCAAACTACCAAGTTACAGTGAGCTCAAGGCAGTACAAAATCCAGAAGCAGCAAGAATATTTTCTGCAGATGGCTCAATCTTAGGCAAGTATTATATAAAAAATAGAACAAGTATTGAGTATGATCAAATCTCGCCATTTCTAACAGGGGCTTTGGTCGCAACAGAAGACGCAAGGTTTTACAAGCACAATGGCATTGATCTAAGAGCTTGGGCAAGAGTAGGAATCAAAACAATTTTACTAAGAGATAAAAGTGCTGGAGGTGGATCAACTATTACTCAACAACTTGCTAAGAATTTATTTCCTAGAAAAAGTTATTCCTTTATAAGTATACCTGTCAACAAAATAAGAGAATTTATTCTAGCTAGAAGATTTGAAAAAATTTATAATAAAAAAGAGATTCTTAATCTCTACTTGAATACCGTTCCTTTTGGTGGAGACATCTTTGGTGTTCAAGTTGCAGCAAAGCAATTTTTTGGTACAAACCCAAATGACATAAAACTAGAAGATGCTGCTGTTTTAGTAGGGATGCTAAAAGCCAATACCAAGTATCACCCAGCTAGAAATCCAGAGGCTTCTAAAGACAGGAGAAATGTTGTATTAGCGCAGATGGTAAAATATGATTATTTAAAACAGATAGAATTTGACTCATTAAAGCAACTTCCTTTGAAGTCGAATTATATGCGAGAACAAGTTCATACTGGTAAGGCTACTTACTTCAGAGAGCACCTAAGACATGAAGTTAAAAAAATACTTAAAGAGAATGAACTAGATGAAGAATATAACCTGTACACGGATGGTTTGAAAATCTATACAACCATAAACTCCAATCTTCAAGATTATGCGGAGAATGCTGTTGCTAAGCACATGGCTAGTTTGCAAGAAAGCTATAACAAACATTGGGGTGGTAAAAATTCAAGTATTGCCACTTCCGATTTAATGCCTTTTGTCAAAAGATCTAAAAGATATAAGACACTGAAAAATGAAGGAAGATCCCAAGCAAGTATCATGGATAATTTCAAGAAGAAAACGACCATGACAATCTTTGACTGGAAAGAAGGAGAAAAAGAAACCACAATGACTCCCTTGGATTCTGTCAACTATTATGTGAATTTACTTAATGCTGGCTTTCTAGCTGTCAACCCAAAAAATGGAGAAGTATTGGCCTGGGTCGGAGGCATTAGTCAAAAGCATTTGCAATATGATCATGTAAAATCAAAAAGACCGGTAGGCTCTACATTCAAACCGATAGTATACACAACTGCCTTAACACAAAACATTCCACCTTGTGATTACATAAACAATCGCTTAGTAAATTATACGGAGTATGATGATTGGCAACCAAAAAATTCTGATGGAAAGTATGGTGGGGTCTATTCGATGGAAGGCGGATTAACAAACTCCGTCAACACCATTTCTGTCGACTTGATTATGCGAACTGGTACAGAGGCGGTTGTAAATCTTGCAAACGAAATGGGTGTTACTTCTCCAGTACCAAATGTACCTTCTATTGCATTAGGAACAGCAGAATTGACCTTATATGAAATGGTCAATGTTTATGCAACCATCGCCAATATGGGTAAAAGACCAGACATGCGATATATTAATAAAATAGAAAACAAAGATGGTGAAGTAATTTACGAAAGTAAAAAAACAGAAGAATCGGCCTACATACATGTTTTGGATACCCTAACAACACAAATGGTAACTAGGATGATGCGCTCCGTTATTGATAATGGTACAGGAAGAAGGCTTAGAGGAAAGTATGGATTAACAATACCGATTGCGGGCAAAACAGGTACCACCCAAAATCATTCAGATGGTTACTTCATAGGATTCACTCCTGACGTTGTTGCGGGTGTTTGGGTAGGAGGTGAAATTCCTAAAGTTAGATTTAAGACAATTGGTTTGGGTTCAGGCTCCAATATGGCCTTACCAATATGGGGAGAATTCTTCCAAGCCAGTCTTAAGGACAAACAATTTAATGCCTGGAATAGTAATAAATTTATTGAGATGCCAGACTCCATGGCAGTCATGATGAATTGCGAGCATTACTTGGATGCTATGCCAGTGTTGGCAGAATTGGAAGATGAAATGGAAGAGGTAACAGAAGATTTTGAAGACAAAATTGGAGACCTTATAGAAAAAATAAAAATCAAGAAAAGGGATCATCCAAAAATTGAAACAAAGACTAAAAAGAAATACCCTTCAAGAACAGATTCTCAACGAAAAAGGCAAATTGAAAAAGATCGTCGAGAGGCCTATGAAAAAGCCAAAAAACGTCGAGAGAAGTTTGAAAAGAAAAAGAAGAAAAAATCTAAAAAAGGTGGCTTATTTGATCGGGTATTTGGTGGTTAGACTTGGTTTGCTTACTTGACAATGCTTCGCAGAATGACAATTTTCAATTTCAACATTAGTGATTTATTGTCATCAGTCTAAATTGATCCGCTGACCCGATTACTCAGGATAAGCAGGAGGCCAACCTCCTTACAAATTACTATCTTATAAGTATGCTTTTGAAAATACTTGTCAAACAGCCTATTTCAAAGTACCATCAAATTCTTAATCAAGCATAATTTATTCTAGAGTTGGATTCCCCCAGGTTTTTAAGTCACAATTACACTTAGTAGAATAGACTAATATGAATATCTTCTGAATTTATATTTCGAAAAATTACTAGTATCAAATGAAGATAAAACTTAATAGATGGTAATAGATATGTCATTATTTTCTCAATTTGGCATCAGATTTCAGGTATATTCCTTTATATTTATTCTTGGATTTATATTTAGCCTATCGTTAAATTGCGGTCACATTAAAACCTTTTAAGACTACAATTTTTAGATATTTCTTTACACTCGAGTAAAATCCAATACAGGTCGACAAACCAATAAAACTTTAAACAATTTACATGAATTTGAATCAATTCTCTATTAGCCTATTTATTTTATTATTTTTTGCACCTCAATTGAATGCACAGCATAACATAAGTGCAAATAATTGGTCTGAATTTCAAGCAAAATTACTTGAAGAAGAAAGCTTGAAAAAGAAACAAGTTCCTAAGCAGTTTAAGACTTATCAGTTTGATTTCGACTACATTTTTAAACAGTTAAAAAAAGCACCTCAAGAATTCGCTGATAGGTCTGAAGCTGATAGAATGTTTATCGAAATTCCAATGCCAGATGGATCCATCCAAGAATTTGAAATTTATAAAACGAATTTATTGCCACCTGCTCTTCAAGCAAAATTTCCAGATATTCAAACCTTTGGTGGCAGAGGAGTTTCTAATCCTGCTTCAAGCATAAAGCTGGAGTTAACTACTTCGGGTCTTCATGCTCAAATTTTAAACAGTAAAAGTGGAACCATTTTAATTGACCCGATTTTTGAAAAGGAAAAAAATACTTTCATAAGTTTCAACAAATCTTCTGTTGCAAAAACAACTAACTTCACTTGCCATGTTGAAGATACATTAGATAAAACAATAAAGGAAGAATCCACCCATTCGCGTAGGGTTGGAGATTGCCAATTAAGAATTTTTAAGCTTGCCCTAGCTTGCACCTATGAGTACGCAAATTTTCATGGTGGTACTATTAATTCTGTTATGTCTGCAATGGTGACAACCATGAACAGGGTGAATGGTATTTTCGAAAAGGATGCATCAATTAGAATGGAATTCATTGACAACAATGATGCGCTAATATTTTTAACTCAAGATGACCCATACAGTAATAATAATGGAGGAGCAATGCTTGGTGAAAATCAAACGACAATCGACAACATAATCGGTTCTGGCAATTATGACATTGGGCATGTATTTAGCACAGGAGGCGGAGGTGTTGCATTTCTTAACTCTCCTTGTAGCGGAAACAAGGCCGGTGGAGTGACTGGATTAGGTAGCCCCGTCGGAGATACATTTGATGTAGATTATGTTGCGCATGAAATGGGCCATCAATATGGCGGGCATCATACGTTCAATAATAGTTGTGGAGGTAATAGATCAAATGCTTATGCGGTTGAGCCAGGTTCCGCTTCAACAATAATGGGTTACGCTGGGATCTGCACGCCTAATGTTCAAAATAATAGTGATGACTATTTTCATGGTATTAATATTGAAGAAATGGTCACCTTTAGCAATAATGCTTCTTGCCCTGAAATCGTTAATTTAAATAATAATGCTCCAATACTCGAAGCACTTGTCAATAAGTCTATTCCAAAGAGTACGCCATTTGAATTAACAGCTGAGGCGACTGATCAAGATGGTGACTTCATGACTTATTGTTGGGAACAAGTAGATACGGAAATTGCAGAAATGCCTCCATTGGCTGCCAATACTGGAGGACCTCTTTTCAGATCATTAAATCCTACATCCGCTCCTTCTAGAGTTTTTCCTGCCCTACAAGATGTGGTAAACAATTCAAATACAGAATGGGAAGTCTTACCGGCTGTAGAGCGGACTATGGAATTCCTGTGTACAGTTAGAGATAATAACAACTCAAACGGTTGTTCAGATGAAGGGAACATTGTTTTGTCTGTTGCATCAAATGCGGGTCCTTTCTTAGTGATTGAACCAAATACAAATGTCACTTGGTTTGTAGGGGAAAGTAGAAGCATTAATTGGGATGTTGCAAATACAGACAATGCGCCAGTAAATTGTTCTGAAGTTGATATTTTACTTTCTATTGATGGAGGTTTTACCTACCCAACAGTTCTGGCTTCTAATGTTCCAAATACTGGTGCCAGTCAAATTAATGTTCCAAATCTACCCGGCAATAATAATAGAGTTCGAATACAAGGAGTAGACAATGTATTTTTTGACATTTCAGATTCTGACTTTAGAATTGAAATACCACCAACACCAACCTTTACATTCAGTGCCTCTCCAAACAAACAAACTGTTTGCAGTTCTGAGACTTCCACAAGTTTTGAATTAAATTTTGAGTCTATCCTGAATTTCGACGAAGAAATCAGTCTAACAGTGAATGGTCTACCTCAAGGAGCCAACCTTACGTTTTCAGAATCTAGTTTTGTTCCTGAGGCGTTGATTACAATGACTATAGATAATATTGCTGCCATTTCTGGTGGAGTGTACGACTTAGAAATAATCGCTTCTTCAGCTTCAGTAACCAATAATGAAAATATTGTTTTAGAAGTCATTGAATCGATAACTACCCCTACTTCTTTGCTTACTCCAATTAACGGGACTAATGATACTTCCCTCAACCCAGAACTAAGTTGGAATGCAAATATACATGGATCTGAATATTTAATTGAAGTTGCTACTTCCATTAATTTCGATGCAGGAAGTATTGTTTTTTCAACAACTGACACAAAAACAAATACCGATGCCACTGGTTTAATATCTGGTACTGTTTATTATTGGAGGGTCTTAGCTTCCAATGAATGTGAAACTTCTCAACTATCTGATACTTATAGTTTTCAAACAGCTTTAACCGCTTGTCAAACTTATGAAAATAACACTCCGGTTGACATTCCTATTGCAAATGCTGGAATAATTAGTTCCGTTATTAATATCCCTTCAGATGTAAACATCTTAGATGTGAATGTCTCCATGGAAATAGATCATACTTGGGTAGGCGACCTTGTTGCAACTTTTCAAAATCCTTCTGGGTCAGAAATCACACTTTTCGACCGACCAGGGGCTCCAAATAATCCATTAGGATGTGACCGAGACAACTTAAATGTTTCTTTTGACGATGAAGCGATTTTAACAAAACAAGATTTTGAAGAAACTTGCGAAACAGGTGATTATGCGATCGCTGGAAACTTTCAAACGCATTTAGGTAATTTATTTTACTTTGACAATCGATCTGCTGAAGGAGACTGGACCTTAACCATTGATGACATGGTTGACGACGATGGGGGAAGCTTAATAAAATGGGCCGTAGAGATTTGCTCTGAAATTCCATCAAGCGAATTACCTTCTTCAACAAACAATTTAGTTTTAGAAGTTGAATTTGAAGGTGAAGAAGCCATTACAGAAAATTATTTGAAATTTGAAAAAGAAAGCCAAACTGCAGTTGACATTCAGTATACTATTACAAGTATGCCAATTTCGGGAAATTTAAAATTAGAAAACACAAACCTTGAATTAGGAGGAATCTTTACGCAAGATGATATCAATCTAAACAAATTATCTTATGAACATGGTGGAGATGCTGCCATCACAGATCAATTTACTTTTGACGTTTTAGATTCAGACAATGCATGGGTATGGGGTAATACTTTTAACATTGAAATCAATCAAAACACCTTAATGTTAAGCACAGAATCTTCAAATATTTCTTGTGCAGGATTAAATGATGGACAAATTACTTTATCACCAATGGGAGGAACAATGCCATATACTTTTTCCATAGATGGCGAAAATTTCCAAAATGAAAACACATTCTCCAACCTAAGTGCTGGGGACTATATACTAATAGTAAAAGACGTAAACGGTTTCATCTTCGAATCTGGAACAATTAGCATTACAGCACCTGAAGTGATCAGCGGCTCTTTAATGGTGAACGAAGACGATATCACTGTAAATGCAACTGGCGGTACGGGTTCTTTGAGTTATAGCATTGATGGTATCAATTTTCAAACAGAAAATAGCTTTCTAAATCTTCAGAATGGTTCTTACACCATTACCATAAAAGATGAGAATGATTGCACAATAAGTTTAGAAGAAAATATTGCAATCAACAACATCGCTGCTACTGCTAGCACAGTTCAAACTATAAACTGTTTTGGTGAAACGAATGGAAGCATCTCGGTGAATGTAGAAGGAGGCTTCCCTCCACTGCAATATAGCTTGAATGGTGCTGATTTTCAAGAGAGCAATTTTTTCGACAATCTCAGCGCTGGTAGCTACACCATTATTATCAAAGACGCAATGGATTTTACTTCGGAGGTCATTCAAATACTTGACAATCCTGATGAAATAATTGGAAATGTTTCAATCCTCGATAACGATCTAAGCATAATGGCCTCTGGTGGAACTGGCACTTTAAATTATAGCATTGACGGCATTAATTATATTTCAAACAATGAATTCTTAGATCTCGCAAATGGAATGTATACGGTCTATGTCAAGGATGAAAGTGGATGTATTTCAGAATTTCCGGCTGTTATATTGTTCAACTCCTTTAGTACAGCTGTCGCAAATATCATACAAGAGGTTTCTTGTTTTGAAGAAACAAATGGAAGCATCTCTGTCAATGCAAGTGGTGGTACTCCGCCATTAGAATACAGTCTAGATGGAGAAAATTTTCAAATGAGTAATTTCTTTGACATGCTACCTGCAGGAGACTATCTCATTACTGTGCGAGATGCTGATGACTTTATAATTACTACCAATAACCTAACACTTAGCAATCCTGATGAAATAACAGGCAATGTCTCAGTTGATGTAAATGGCATTGACATAAATGCTTCAGGTGGTACTGGAAGTTTACAATATTCCATAGATGGTTTCACCTTTCAAAATGAAACTAATTTCGCCAATCTTGCAAATGGAACCTACACTATCTACGTGAGAGATGAAAAGGGATGCATCCTAGAACTGGAGGCTACCATTGCCGTAAACTCCCTTTCAATTGGTGCTACCTTAAGCCAAGATATAAGTTGTCATAATTTCAATGATGGGATCATCATAGTGAATGTAGGAGGTGGCGCAGAACCATATGAATACAGTATTGATGGTGAAAATTATCAATCAAGCCAAGTATTTGAAAATCTGGAAGCTGGAACTTATACTTTCTCTGCAAGGGATGCTGATGGATTTATTGTGACCACAAGCAATCCTGTTGTTATTAGCAATCCAGATCCTATTGTTGGAAGTTTGGATGTTGCAGACAACAATGTAAGTATCACAGCAAGTGGAGGCTTTGGCCTATTGACATATAGTGAGGATGGTTCTTTTTATCAAACTTCAAACTTTTTTGGCGCTTTGAATAATGGGGAGTATACTTTTTATGTGAAAGATGAAAATGATTGCATCATTGAATTACAAACAAGCATTAGCTTCAATAGTCTTGCCGCTAGTTTTGAAAGCAAGGACCTTTCTTGCTTTGAATCATCAGATGGTTCTATAGCTATTGAAGCAACGGGAGGTATGCCAGATTATACCTACAGTCTGAATGGTGGAGATTATCAAAGTAATTCAAGTTTTGAAAACTTAGCTGCTGGCGAATACATGATTAGCATTAAAGATGCAGATGGATTTACCTTTGACTTAAACACCATCGTTTTAAGTGAACCAGACCCGATTGTAGTTAGCAACATGGTAACAGACGCAAATATACAAGTAACTGCTAGTGGAGGAACAGGTATGCTGACTTATAGTTTGGATGGGAAAAACTTCCAAAATTCAAATGAGTTTTTGAACCTAGACAATGGCAGTTACACGATTAATGTAAAAGACGAGAATGACTGCCTTGTCAGTACGATGGCTGTGATTTCAATTAATGGCCTAGTTGCCTCCGCAATGATAAGTCAAGAAGTGAGCTGCTATGAGTTTATGGACGGAAGCATTACGGCAAGTATTGCAGGAGGAGTTGAACCTTATACATACAGCATAGATGGAGAGAATTTTCAAAGCAATCCTACCTTTGATAATTTGGGAGCTGGCAACTATAATATAACAATAAAAGATGCAGATGGCTTTGAGACTATTACAGAAACAATCACAATAGAGCAACCAGATTTACTTATGGTATCCGCTTCTTCTACTGTTGACATAATTACTGCTATGGCAAATGGTGGAACAGGAAATTATATGTATAGTATTGACAATGACAATTATCAAGTTGAAAATACATTTGCTGGTTTACCAATAGGGTCTTATACTGTTTATGTTCAAGACGAAAATGGATGTATCGCAAATAGTGAAGTTGAAGTTTCATTTAACAATATGATGGTTATGGCAACTATCACTCAACAGATTAGATGCTTTGGCGAAATGGATGGGGTTATTTCTATAGAACATGCTGGAGGAACTGCTCCTTTCGAATATAGTCTTGATGCAGAAAACTTCCAAGATGAGAATGTATTCGAAAATCTTTCTGCAGGAATGTATATGGTGACAGTCCGAGACGCCAATGGATTTACCGCACAAACTCAAATTGTTAGCATCACAGAACCGGCACAACTGTCAATGATGGTCATTGTCACAGATAACAGTCTAGTCGTTGATGCAACAGGAGGGTCAGGAATACTAACTTTTAGCATTGATGGTATCAACTACCAAACATCCAACGTGTTCACTGATGTGCCAAATGGCACGTACGTAGTACTTGTAAAAGATGAAAATGATTGCGAGATCAGTGAGCAAGCTCAAATAGCTGTAAACAGTTTAAATGGTTCTGCAGTTACCACACAAGAAATTAATTGCTTTGGCGAACTTGCTAGTATTGAAGTCACCGCAACGGGTGGACAGACACCATTTTCTTATAGTTTGGATGGCGAAAATTATCAAAGTGAAAACATCTTTACCAATGTGGCTCCTGGAATTTATACCATATACATCAAAGACAGTGAAGACTTTTTATTATTGATAAATAACTACACCATTACGGAACCAGATGAACTGATTTTAAATTTAAGTTCAATTGGCAATGTAATCACAGCTAGTGGCATGGGTGGAACGGGTAACTTATTATACTCTCTTGATGGCATTACTTTTGAAAGTGGAGAAACCTTTGGACCATTTACAAATGGTACATACACAGTCTATGTACAAGATGAGAATGGCTGTATCAGCCAATCAGAAATCGAACTAGACGGCTACGTCGAAATGAGTCTTGAGACAATGGTTGTTAATGTGTTATGCAATGGAGAATCTACCGGTATGGTAGTATCTGAAGTTCAAGGTGGTATTGCACCATTTACCTTCAGCATAAACTCTCCAAATGGCTCTTTTGAAGAACTTCCTGCTGGGGAGTATATCATAACAGTTACAGACAATGTAGGAACTATGACGATGACTATGGTTACAGTCTCAGAACCAGCAGCATTAGTGGTAACGACAGATGTCAATGACAATAACTTAACAATAGAAGCTACTGGCGGAACGGGTGTTTATCAATATAGCATCGATGGTGGGCAATCTTATACGGATGAGAACTCATTTTCAAACTTAGAGGATGGTGTTTATAATATTGGAGTAATGGATGAGAATGGCTGCACAAACTTTGAAGAGATTCTAATTGGCTCCTCTGCTGTTGAGCTGGTTAATCCAACTTGGGGATTAGAAGTATTTCCAAATCCAAGTCACGATGTTCTTTTTATAAACATAGATATTTCAAATTCAGAAAATTACAACTTACAATTGATTAATGTTCTAGGACAAGAGGTCAAAGAGATTGCAAGTTTACAAAATTCGAATAGCATTGATATGAGTCAAATTCCTGCAGGCAATTATTTTTTAAGGATTAGCGATGGAGTGGAAACTGGTGTTGTAAAAATTGTAAAACAATGATTGCATAAATAAAAAGCGGTGCCCAAATTGTATTTGGGCACCGCTTTTTTATTTATGCATCCTAATTTGGTTGTACCTCCTCAAAAGACAATGCCGTTCCATTTTTTACTGCAAAATCTTTTTCTCTCGGCTTTCTAAAAACCAATGTATCTTCAAAATTATCCAACACGATACTAGTTCCTTTTTCTACCCTGTTGTGAAGCAGCTCTTTTGAAAGTGCATTTAAGACCCTTTTTTGAATCAATCGCTTCACTGGTCTAGCACCAAACTCTGGATCATATCCCTTTTCAGCTAAATAAGCAATTGCCTCCCCTGTAAAATTCAAATCAATTTCTTCTTCCATCAACTTCTCCTTGAGTGCTGCCAACTGAATGCTTACTATCTTTTTGATGTGATCTCTTTGCAATGGCTCAAAAATGGCAAACTCATCAATTCGATTTAAAAATTCTGGGCGTAGAGAAAGTTTTAACAAATTCATCACTTGCTCATTTGCCTTTGCTATAAGCTCCTCTCGGTTATGATCCGTTATTTTTTCAAACTCAGATCTTATCAAGTCAGAACCAAGATTGGAAGTCATTATGATGATGGTATTTTTAAAATTAACAACCCGACCTTTCGAATCTGTCAAACGGCCATCATCCAATACTTGGAGTAAAGTATTAAACACATCTGGATGTGCCTTCTCTATCTCATCAAACAAGACAACAGAATAAGGTTTTCTTCTCACTGCCTCCGTCAATTGACCACCTTCGTCAAAACCAACATATCCTGGAGGTGCGCCCACCAATCTAGACACAGAATGCTTTTCTTGATACTCACTCATGTCAATCCTAGTCATTAGAGACTCATCATCAAAAAGCAACTCCGCAAGAGCTTTTGCTAATTCTGTCTTACCGACTCCTGTAGTTCCCAAAAACAAGAACGATCCAATTGGTCGCTTCTTATCTCCTAAGCCTGTTCGATTTCTTCGAATAGCATCTGCCACCAATTCGACCGCGACTTCTTGACCGACAACTCTATTGTGAATCTCCTCTTCCAGATGAATCAATTTCTCTTTTTCAGTTTGCAACATTCTATTCACAGGAATACCGGTCCACTTTGAAACGATAGAAGCGATGTCTTCCGCATCCACTTCCTCCTTCACAAGTTGAGATCCTTTATTTTGCATCTCTACAATTTGAGCTTGAAAAGATTTTAACTTTTCTTCAACCTCAGGTATTTTACCATAGGTAAGTTCTGCCACTTCAGAATATTTCCCTTCTCGTTCTAATTGCTTTGCTTCATTTTTTAAAGATTCCAATTCCTGCTTTGTGTTCTGCAAACCGAGAACAATTTGTCTTTCAGATTCCCATTGAGACCTTAAGGCTGAACGCTCTTCTTCTAAATTAGCAATATCGTGATTCAGTTTTTGAATCTTGCTTTCATCTTTTTCACGCTTCATAGCTTCTCGTTCTATTTCGAGATGCCTGATTTTACGCTCCAAGGTATCCAGCTCTTCAGGAAGAGAATTCATTTCTAATCTCAATTTTGCAGAAGCTTCATCTATTAGATCAATCGCTTTGTCTGGTAAAAACCTGTCTGTGATATAACGTTGTGACAACTGCACTGCAGCAACAATCGCTTCATCTTTTATATTTATCTTGTGATGCGTCTCATATCTTTCTTTCAAACCTCTCAAAATCGAAACCGCATCTACCTCGCCTGGCTCATCCACCATTACAATTTGAAAACGTCGCTCCAATGCTTTATCCTTTTCAAAATATTTCTGGTACTCGTCTAAAGTTGTCGCCCCAATCGCTCTAAGCTCTCCTCTCGCCAATGCAGGCTTTAAAATATTTGCCGCATCCATGGCTCCTTGCCCGCCACCTGCTCCAACTAAAGTATGGATTTCATCGATAAACAAAATGATGTCCCCCTCTGAAGCAATCACCTCATTCACAACTGCTTTCAGACGTTCTTCAAATTCTCCTTTGTATTTTGCACCCGCAATCAAAGCACCCATGTCTAAGGCATAGATCTGCTTATCATTCAGATCATCTGGTACATCACCAGAAACAATTCTATGGGCAAGGCCTTCAGCGATTGCCGTTTTACCAACTCCTGGTTGGCCAATCAAAATTGGATTATTCTTAGTTCGTCTTGCTAAAATGTGCAGCAGTCTTCTGATCTCCTCATCTCTACCTATCACAGGATCAAGCTTGCCTTCTCTTGCTTTAGTATTCAAATGCACCGCATATTTTTCCAAGGCATTATATGTATTCTCACTACTTGAAGAATTCACCGTTTGCCCTTTCCTCAATTCCTTTATTGCAGCATTTAAGTCTTTTTCTTTTAAGCCTAAATCTTTAAGCAATTGAGAAGTTTTGCATTTTACAGCCAAGACACCTGCTAGAATATGTTCTAAAGAAATAAATTCATCTCCCATCTTTCCAGCGAGTTGAGTCGCCTTATTAAATGCGTTTGCAGCTTCTCTCGAAAAATACGGCTCTGCTCCACTCACCTTTGCTCCGGAGTCAATTATTTTATCAACGCCTTCTTCAACTTGATTGGTAGAAATGGATAGCTTCTTAAATAAAAAGGGCAAGACATTTTTGTCTGTCATCAAGACCCCTTTTAATATATGTGCTGGTTCAACACTTTGCTGTCCATTATCCTGTACAAGAAACTGCGCCTGCTGGATAGCTTCTTGAGATTTTATAGTTAGGTTATTCAAATTCATTTTTAAAATATTTTAGTATATCTAGGTATCATCAAGGCTTGTACCACACCGAAAATAGTATCTTTTTGAGACAATTTGGCAGGTGATTTTAGAGCTCGAGTGCCTTTTTGATAACAAGAGCGCCTTTTAGGGTGACATTATGAGGGTTTGTTCTTTTCCATTGATGAAAAGAACCAAAAATCTAGTCTGGCTAAAGGTCGCTTCACATTTTTTTGGTCTATTACTTTTTAAAATATTCCCTTCCTTAATATTGGCCTTATCCCTAGAAAAAGACCGTAAGGTCAAATCATTTATTTAATTCTTTGGCTGTGTGCTTTTTATTATCGGAGTAAACTTAGGTCTTTTTCTCTTGGGGCGACTGTTACCCAGACGGTCTTTGGGAAAGAGAACCGTGTGATTAAAAAGGTTGACAACTCATTGCACAAGCTTTGTTTTTCAGCAATGAGATTTTTAAGCTTTGCTGGGTAAAGCCTTGATTTTTTTTCTTTTATCAAGAAAAAGTAAACACCCAGTATTAAATTACAAGTGTGACTGTTCCCAAACGGCCTTTAGGAAAGAGAACAAATTGATTTCAATTCTTACACTTTATTTTTGGTAAATTCGCATTATGGATTTATTTACTATCATCACGATCCTTGTGGTCGTATCAGCAGCATTCGCTTACATCAATGAGCGTTTTGTGAAATTGCCTTACACGATAGGTGCAATGGTCATCACCATCTTTATGAGTTTAGTGCTGACCTTGATAGGTTGGTTTTATCCTTCCGTAACAAATCCATTAAAGTCCTTGATAGAAGGTATCGATTTTTCAAGGGTGTTGCTTGAGATACTTTTGAGTTTCTTACTCTTTGCAGGAGCATTGCACACCAACTTCGATCAATTAAAAGTACAACGTGGACCAATACTCGCCTTTGCGACTTTTGGTGTTTTGGTTTCTACTTTTTTGATCGGTGGAATGATGTATTATCTATTACCACTATTTGGCTTAAACATTCAATTTATTCATTGCTTGTTGTTTGGATCTTTAATCTCTCCTACTGACCCGATTGCTGTATTGGGAATCTTAAAAAAAGTAGGGGTACCTAAAAAATTAGAAACCAAGATTGTTGGAGAATCCTTATTCAATGATGGTATTGGTGTAGTGGTTTTCTTAACCATATTTGCCATTGCAGAAGCCGGAATTGACAATGTTACTTTTGGAGAAATAGGCTTTCTTTTCGTAGAAGAAGTTTTGGGGGGAATCATACTTGGACTTGCGCTAGGTTACATTGCGTACATGCTGATGAAAAGTATTGATGAATATAGTACAGAGGTACTAATCACAATTGCGATAGTAATGGGTGGATATGCCCTTGCACAATATTTACATTTCTCTGGACCACTTGCAGTGGTTGTTGCAGGATTAATTGTTGGCCACGATACCGTTAGAGATTCTTCCATGTCGGACATCACAGAATTATATGTAGACAAATTCTGGGAAACCTGGGATGCCTTGCTCAATGGTATTTTATTTGTATTGATTGGTCTCGAAATACTGATTCTCCCATTTGAACAATCTTATATTCTTTCAGGCATAGTCGCGATCCCGATCATTCTTTTTGCCCGTTGGTTGGCACTTGGCATTCCTATTTATTTTTATGAAAAGAAATTAGAATTTGTTCCTAATACTGGTTTGATCATGACCTGGGGTGGATTGCGTGGAGGAATATCCATTGCGCTTGCCCTGACCTTAACTGATGCCATGGATAGAGATCCATTTTTGATCATCACTTACATCGTTGTTATCTTTAGTATCATTGTACAAGGTATGACTATTGGCAAGGTGGCGAATAAGTTGATGGGAGATTATAAGGTGGATCCTTCGGAGGCAGGAGGACATCATTAAGTTGGTTGTCGGATGTCAGATGTCAGATGCCGGATGCCGGATGTCGGGTGTCCTTTTAGCCCCTAAGAAACTGGAGCGTTGAAAGCAATTTAGATTTGTTGAGGTTATAAAGCCTAAAGCAAAAACAGAGAAAGTGAAAAATAAGGTTTAATGTAAAAAGCTAAATGTGGATTACTTTCGATGTATAGAAACAAAAGTGGGTAAAAAGTGAAGCTAAATGAAACCCTTTCTTTCCAAGAACATGTTTCGGAAGCTATCATCGCGCAAGGCCTTCCTTAAAGCTTCAGAAACACAACAGTTTTCTATTCTGATCTTTTAAAATATAACTTTATCTTTGCCACCATACTTCCAAAATCCAAATCCACGTTCTACTTCTTTATCAAATTAACAAGACAAAAATGACAAAGACAAATATCTTATCAATAGCAATAATTGCATTCTTTGCAATCAGCCTTACCTCTTGCAAAACAAGAACGACCAACTCTGCACTGAGACATGGAGAAGTATTAAAAACCAATTTGAACTCTTTTGACAAAAACAGAGAAAAGCTCAGTACAAAATTGGTTGCTAGTCTAGAAACAGCTGGTGCATCTTTGATGGAAGAAAACCCTGACATCCCTCAGGTATCGAGAGATTTTGAAAAAGAATGGAGATCTATCATGAATAGATATGATAAGTTAAAAAGTGATTTTGACAATATTGGAAAAAGCTCGAACGCTTACTTCGAAGAACTCAACACCTTGAGTGGGAATATCAACAATGAGCAACTCAGAAATGAAGAATTAGGGAAAAATAAAGAGTTAGAGGCCAAATGGCAGAAAACCTTTGTTGAGGCAGATAAGGCAATCCAAAAAGTAACCACAGTTTTGGAAAATGGCAATGACTTTCATATGGTCCTAGTTGCCAGTAGCATACGCCAAAAATTGGAACAAAACGTCGCAGATTTAAAAAATATAGCTGCACAAGCCAAGCTATTATTGGGAGATTTAGAGGTCTTTTCTCAAGCAGGCAGGGAACTTGTGGAAGGAAGAGGCTAAAATCCTTAAAATCAGCACAATTGTTGAAGTAAACCTCAGGTAATCAAGTTCTTTGTACCAAAATAAAGTTACCATTTATTCGTTTTAGTGTAACTTTGCGGTCCCGTGAATAATATTAAACTTTCAATTGTGAAAAAAGGATTTTTATTAGCTAGCTTACTTTTCTGCGTAACCTTCTCTTTTGCTCAAAGAGGCTGGGAAGCTGGCATTGGTTTAGGGGTGTCTCATTATTTCGGTGACTTAAATACCGACAATGAAATAAATGCCTTGGGTGCTGCAGGTACTGCTTTTGCCAGATACAATTTCAATAATAGATTGGCTTGGAGATTGGGTTTGAGTTATGGTCAAATAAGTGGCTCTGACGAAAATTCTGAAAATAATTTTGAAAACCTCAGAAATCTTTCTTTCAAATCAGATATTGCCGAAGCAGCCGTCAGCTTAGAATTCAACTTTCTTAAATATAATCACGGGTCTCGTGACAATTTTTTTAGCCCTTATCTCATGGCAGGGTTTAATGTTTATCTGTATGACCCAGAAGCTGAGTATGAAGGTACTGTTTATAAATTGAGAGAACTTGGTACGGAAGGTCAGTTCATTGGTGAAGAATATAACACCATTGACATGGGCTTAATCTATGGAGGAGGCGTTAAGGTGTCATTCAATTTTGAATGGGCAATACAAGTTGAACTGAGTTCTAGAGTATTGTTTACAGATTATCTAGACGATGTAAGTACAACCTATCCAGACTATGATGATCTTGAAGGATTAAGAGGAGATGTAGCTGTGGCTTTGGCAGATAGATCTGTTGATTTAACAACTACAGGAATTGGTGAAACCGGAAAGCAAAGAGGTAACTCTACCAACAATGACTTTTATGCCTTTCTTACGGTTAGTGCTGTTTATTATTTTGGTGGCATCACCTGCCCAAATGTTTCTTTCAAGTAAATGATTGATCAAAAAGAAATTACCCTTAAACCATTTGCAAGAGGTTTTCACCTTATTACTCAAGATATTCTTTTACACTTAAATGGCTTGCCAGACAAAGGCCTTTTGAATCTTTTCATAAAACACACTTCCGCAGGACTTAGTATAAATGAAAATGCAGACCCTTCTGTCCGCATAGACTTCGAAACTGTTTTCAATAAAATTTCCCCTGAAAATGATCCAGACCTCATCCACACCATGGAAGGTCCTGATGATATGCCCGCACATATTAAATCCTCCCTTGTTGGCTCCTCTGTTTCTGTTCCTATTACTTCAGGTCGATTAAATTTGGGAACTTGGCAAGGAATTTATTTATGTGAATTTAGGAATAATGGGGGTTCTCGAAAACTTGTAGCCACCATTTACAGTTAACCTAGGATATGGATTTAGTATTAGAAGGCTTAAAGCTTGGATGTCTCCTCGCAATCCTAATGGGACCGATTTTTTT
>CALIIW010000012.1 GCA_938018185.1 uncultured Saprospiraceae bacterium | reverse complement strand
GTAAAATTCCCAGTTTTCTTATTGAAAATTACTTGTTCCCCTGGAGTTAAGATTATCTTTTTTCTCGGATTGGAAATGGAGCTAATTTTGACTTTTCCTGTTTTAACAAAGACTAATGATTCTTCTTCAGAATCAAGATCCCTAACATTAAAAGAAGTACCTAATACTTCAATTTGAATGGAATTTGTATTAATAAGAAATGGCTTATCTGAGATTTTATAAACATCAAAAAAAGCTTCTCCGTTCAATTTTACATTCCTAGAATTAGAAGGCATTGAAGTAAAGTGCTCTAAATGAGATTTTTGATTAAGCACCACCTTTGATTGATCAATCAGGGTAATGCTTTCTCCTTTTTCTGAATATAAAGTCGCTATTTCAGAGGTAGCATTGCCTTGGTTGACCCAAATTGTTGAGATAACAGCTAATAAAATTGCAACTGATGCGGCAATTTTCAAGAATCTTCTCTTGCTGACCGATTTTTTTAATGGGATGACCTCTGCGGTATTATTAATTGTTTGTGTGAATTTGCTAAAAGCTTTAGAAGAATCGAATTCTAAATCATTGCCATAGTCTGCTGTTAAGTCTAAAGTCCGCTCTATGGATTTCACAAATGCACGATTATCATCAGATTTAGCCTTCCAAGCCTCTAATACACGATAATCTTCCTGGCTTAATTTGCCATTCCGATTTTCTATGATCCTTCTGATAAATTCTTTTTGCTCCATTAAAAATTAATAATACTACTTTTAAGACACAAAATAAAGGACACACCCCTATTTGATCCCCATTTATTTATTGATTTAAGGCTTTCCTTAGTATACGTAAAGCTTTAGATATTTGGTTCTCTACTGTTTTTACTGATATTTCTAGTTTTTCCGCTATTTCTTTATAGGATAGCTCCTCATATCGACTTAACGAAAATATGATTCTACAACGTTCTGGCAAAGCCTTGATAGCCTCATTAATGCTCTTTTGTAACTCTTTGGCACTAATTAATTGATCAATGTCAGCTTCTTTACTTTTGACAGCACTCAATTGCTCTTCCTCTTCAAAGATTATCTTCTTATCTCTAATATGGTTAAGCGTTTTATTGATAGTGGATCTGTGTAGATAAGCCTTAATAGAAGTTTTGATTTGAATGTTTTTGTGCTTTTTCCAAAAATCATGCATTACTTCTTGCACAATGTCTTCTGCTAAATTTCGATCAGAAATCATTCGATAAACAACCAAACATAGATACTTATAATAGTGCTCAAAAATAAGTTCAAATGCAGCGTTTGCATCTGCAGATAGCAACTTTAATATCTTATCATTTATGTTTTGTGGATCCAAAAATGCACTTTTTAAGAGAAGTAAATATATGATTAAAAGGTAACATCCATTTTAAAAAAGAAAGAGGAAAGGTAAGCACCATTCCTCTTTCAAAATATTATAATTTTTTTACTTTTTATTACTATTTCATTTTCATGGCAATTACCTTACTATAAGCTTGGCCATTTACCTCTATTCTATATACATACTGACTAGGTGCAAATTTACTTCCTTGCATAACTTCAAACTGGTATTCACCTGCTTGCTGTCTTCCTTTATGCAATATTTGAACCGGCTGGCCTAGGATGTTAAATATCTCCACCTTGACAAACTTAGTGTTTGGTAAGTTATAGTATACAAATGTTCGACCATCTGGCGTATATCTAGCTTCATGGTTCAAATTGAAACCAGGTAAGGAAGTTGCTTTAGTTGTTTCTTCACAACTTAATCCTAACTCGGTTCCATCAAAAGATTGGCCCAAAATATTTTCTACTAATAATGGATCAATGCATAGCCATTTTTCTAAAACAGAAGTATAAACTTCTCTAAAATCTGTTGTATGTTTTAAATTTCCAGTGGTATCAAGATCGTTTAAATCTGGATTCGTCCCTACAATTCCAGATCCATTTAGACCTGGTCCAAAAAGCATCATTGGTGCTGCTGTTCCATGATCTGTTCCTTGAGAGGCATTTTGCTGTACTCTTCTTCCAAATTCAGAATAAGTCATACTCAATACATCCCTGTCCCATTCTCCAAAAGAAAGGTCTTCGTAAAAATCTTTTACTGCAGTAGATAAGTTATTTAATAGATTATTGTGATTGTTTAATTGTCCCGCATGTGTATCAAAACCATCAAGCGAAACAACATAAAACTTTGATCCCAAACCTCCCTTTATCAATCTAGCAACTAGGCTTAATTGAGCACCTAGAGACGTCGAATAATTAACATCAGTACTAGAATTATCATAAGCTTCCTTTATAACTTCTGCATACCTATAAGTATTATTTACAACTGTTCGCATGTATCCCAATTGTTCTCCATAATAACAATCTGGCAAATTTTCTAAATCGTACAAGGTTCCATTTTGTGCAATCTCAAACAACTCCTCTGGGTCAGTGACTGAAAAAGCGTAAGAATCTGTGTCACCTGCAGCACCATTAAATAGAATAGATCCTACTGATCCAATTTGAACTGCTGGGGGCTTTGCTGGAGGATCGGTTAAATAATCAGGAAATTCATTTTCCAAAAATCTTCCTAACCAACCTGAGTTATCAATAACTTCCGAATCAGATGCAGAATGAAGAATATCAGAGGATCTAAAATGTGATAGATTATGATTCGGATAACCTACCCCACTCACTACTTTCATTTTATCTGCTTGCCACAATGGCATAAGGTTTTGCATACTAGGATTCATGCCTAACTCATCATTCAAATTCAATGCATTATTTTGTGGAATAGCAATTGTCTGCCTATTCGCTTGATATGCATCATAGTCATACAATGGTATAATGGTGTTCAATCCATCATTTCCTCCTTTCAGTCGGATCATCACCAAAACTCTGTCTGAAGGACTGTTATTTAACATGAAACTAAATGGAGAAGCAGTCATAGCTGAAACAGCATTTGAACCTAGCAACATTCCTGCACCTCCCGCCATTCCTAAACCTTTTAGGAAAGTTCTTCTATTCCAATTGTTATGATCTTTTTCGTGTGCATGGCCGTCTTCTATTGCTGAACCATGTCGCTTATCTTTGTTATGATGATTATGCTCGCACATAAGGTTTAATTTTTTATTTGATTAATTCAATTGAAATTCTGGCAAACGAACAATATGGCGTAACAAATTATATAACTGTACTAAAACAATTTGCTCATCCCAATCTAGGGACCAACTCCCATCTTCAAAATAATTTTCGGGAATTTCAATTTTAAACACAGTCGTAGCTCTATCGTAAGCATCTGCTGTTTGTAGACCATTTGGAATAAAATGATTTACAATATTTCGGGCAATAAATTCAACATCATTTAGATTACCTTCAGCTAGTTGTTTTGCAAATCCAATAACTTCGCTAATATGCTCTGTAACAATTAGTCCTGCTATAGCATCCGAAAATTGCCACCTTCCAGTTAGTGTATTATTATTAACCCATACCTTATTTCCTTCCCATCCTGCAACATCAACTGGATTAAACAATTGTTGTCCTATTTCTGAAGCTAGGAAATAGGCATTTATATTTAATTGATTATATCCTTCAGCCGGCAAATAATATTGTTCTATCGGCAAGTTATTCGTTTTAATGAAACCTAGAAACAATTCGAAAGGTGATTTCACTTTATTTCCAATGACATAGTCATCGAAGAAATGCTCACTAATCAATAAGGCTTTTACAACTGGAGCAAGTTCAAAGTTGTTGGCTTTGAATACAAGTGCTAATTCGTTTATTATTTCTTCAGAAGGATCATTGCTTACAAAGTTTTCATATAGTTTGCCACAAATGTATTTGGCTATTTCATCTCCTCTTTCTTCAAAAAGGATATCATGTAAGTCATTATAATCCCAATTGCCCGTTCTTCCAAAAAATGTTTTTTCGCCTTCATCAAAAAAGAATTCAGAATAATCAATAGCTGCACAAGCTTCACTAAAACCATTCCACCCAGTCAAAGCTCTCGAAACATCCGTAATATCTTCTTGGGTGTACCCATTGTCTCTTCCTAAAGTAAACAGTTCTAATAATTCTCTCGCGTAATTTTCATTAGGCTGGAATTTTGTATTCTGAACACCATTCAGGAATATCAACATCGCAGGGTTAGTGCCTATCTGCTTTGTAAATTCTTTAAAGTTGCCTAGACTAAATTGATCTAAAACTTTATGGTATTGATATAGGTAAGATGGGCAACCATAATCGTCAAGTCTTGTAACAAAATGGTTAGACCAAAACAAAGCTAACTTAGATCTTAGTGGATTGGCACTATACATTTGATCCATCCATTTGGATATCCATTCATATATTTGAGCTTGAGCTAATTCTTGGATCTGATCTTGGTCATAAGTACTTAATGCCCAATCTCCCCATTCAGGTTCAGCCAAGCTAGGTGCAACAACTGCAGAATCGACGATCTGATTAATAAAATCAACTGGATCAGAAGCCAGCGCATCTTCTATCATATCTGGTGTGGCTCCAAAGCCTATTCTTTGATAAAAATGCTGAATTCTTTTTCTATCCCAAGGTTTTGAAGCACTTGGTATGTAAGGACTAAGCGTGCCTGTAGCACAAGATTGTGATATCATTTTGGCTTAATTTTATAAAAAATTAGACGAATGAGGTTTTACAAAGTTTAATTGCTCCCATTTAAATAACAACATTTTTGCACTATACATTGTATTTCGCAGAAAAAACTCCAACTGCATATGCTGAAACGTTGGTCTTTATCCTATTTTCACGTTCTGCTGCTTTGACTTCAAAAATGGTTTTGTTGATTTCGCTAGCTGGTAGTTTCACAACTATTTTCTTTGCTTGTCTTGGAGTGAGAGCAAAATCATTTACTAGTTTCGTGTGCATTTGTTCCTGATCATCTGTCAAAACCAATTCATTCAAAGGAATTAATCTAAACTTGATTCTGTCGATTTTTCTCCCTTTTTTGATTTCTTCAAAAGTGAATGCCATATCAGTGCTTGCAAGTTCTTTTTGTGCTTGGAGAATAACGTTCTTCTTGAAAAGATTATAACTTTTATATTTGTTTTCAAGTCCAAGTTTATATTTGAGATCATCAACCTTAGATATAAAAAAGGCTGTGCTTTTATATTGCTGAAGCATTTCATATATCCTTATCGAATAGACAGATCTCAGACCCATCACTTGCTTCAAAGGTATTTTAGTAAATTGTTGCTGCAGTTGAAGTAGGTAAGGTTTCAATTTAGGATCAAAACAAAGTTCCATAATTCCCCTTCCCTCGAAATATTCTGCAGAAGATAAAATTGTTATTTGCAGAACACCTGTTTCCTTTTTTATGTGAAACACTCGACTAAGCAATCCTTCTGTTGCTTTTCTGAGTTTGCTATAAATTTGTGTACTTTTCAACTCTGCTGTTTCTAAAAAGTCTCGCGCTCTGATTCGGTAAGCTTTAAAATCATCGTCATCCCTGTGGATTTTAGATATCAGCATCAAAAGCATTTTTTTCTGTAAGGCCGTCATTTCATACCTTGCATGGATCAATGCATTTGATTGCACCGCAATGGGGTTATCCCATTTTTCTATTTCATGATTTGTTGCGCTCATGGGGCAAAAGTATATATTAAAAAAATCAAAGATGTAATGAAAAGCTAGTTTTGTTTCGCACTACTAGTTTTTCGCGCTCAATCCCTAGCTTTTAGCTTGATATTCAGGCCTTTATAGCGCTCAATCCCTAGCTTTTAACGCTCAATATCTAGCCTCTAGCGCTCCATTACTAGCTTTGAAGTTGCCTAACTTATCTGGCAGTCAAGCACTTGTGGGAGCCTAAAAAGGATTATAAAATACTCTATTAAAATACACGTATTTTAAAGCGTTTAAGCAGGCAAAACGAAAAACGATTCATTTTAAATTGCTTTCTTTCCTCATAGTGTGATTAATAATATGTATTTGCTCCTTTCATTGCTTTTTTAAACATATGCCATCTAATTTAACATTAATAAGTACGAAATCTGCGCTCAATCACTAGCTCTTAAGAACTCCTTTTGTAGTTTTTAGGTCTAGTATTGCTAAACTTATGGCCATTAGCTTAAAGTAAAGCTATAAATAGAGTTAATCCCAAAGTATCAACGAACAAATACGCTCAAATACTAGCTTTTATAAGATTTAATCTATGATAACGCGCTCAATCCCTAGCTTTAAAGCTCCTGTTTCAATTATAATTGCGCTCAATCCCTAGCTTTTGCATTTATTTCTTTTCCTCTTTATTAAAGCGCTCAATTGCTAGCTTTTAAAGACTTATGGATGTTCTAGCGCTCAATTACTAGCTTTTAATGCTCAGATTTCGGAATAAATTCCAATCCTTGATTAAGTAATATTAATTTTGAATAAGTAAATATTATGTCGAATATCGATTTACAATTGTTTTAATCAAAATATGAATCGATATTTATAGTTCAATTCCTAACATGAATAAAAGCTTTTTAATCTTATTTGTTGCCATTCTTGCACTCTCCTGTTCAGATGATGAACAAATTATTAAGACATTTTCCAATGCCGATGAAAGACTATGGCCCTATTTTCAGCGATTTGAAGAAGTAGCTGCTGAAAGAGGAGTTGATGTAGATATAAATTCCAGTGGATTAATTGCAAGCATAGAAAGATTAGATCAGCCAAATATCGCTGGTAAATGCCAACATCCAACCCCAGAAGAAAACATACTTATCATTGATCTTCCTTTTTTTGCTAACACGGAAGATGAAAGGCTAATAGAATTTGTAATTTTTCACGAATTAGGCCATTGTTACTTAGGTAGAGATCACAGAGAAGATGCATACCAAAATGGCGTTTGTATAAGTATTATGAGGTCAGGTGTTGGAGAATGTATTGATAATTATAACCAAAACACTAGGAAAGTTTATTTGGACGAACTCTTTGATCCAGATTCGTTTTAAACAAAAAAAAGCCGATATCCCAGTCAAGGTATCGGCTTTTTATTTTTAGATTATCAATTTAATATTCTTCTTCAATTATAATATCTCCTTCCTCAAGGATTTCTTCTGGTTCTTCATCCATACTTCTAGCCTTTGGCTGTGCACCAATTCTGTAAGCAACAGTAACTCCAACAAAAGTATACCAATCATTATCATCATGATCTCCAGATCTGCTAATTCCATCTAAATAATCATTCAAACCAGCATTTAAAGTCCCTTCCAGTCCTATAACGAGCCTATCCATAGAGTATCTCACTCCTAAGCCCATAGGTACAACCATAGAAAAGTTAGGATTTTTGGCAACAGCATCTAAAGGATCCAATCCAGGACTATCTGATTCAGCAAGTACTGTAGCATCATAAAAAACGCCTCCTACACCTAACAGTGCATAAGGTGTGAATCTCGATTTGATTCTTGATTCTGCAGTATAAATATCAACACCTAAGAAATTCCACTCTGCAGTAATAGTAAAGTCGATCAAATTAGAATTGTGTGATAATCCTCTGTTTTTTAAGGAAGTTGAATTATTTGCATCATCGCCTGTAGCATTTTGGTAGTTTAAACTTGCTTTAAAAGCAAAATTATGATCAAAATGATATCTGGCAAAAAGACCAGCGCCATAACTAATCTCAGAAAAGTCAAAGACATTTTCAATTGCGTCACCATGAAATAGTGAAGCACCCGCCTTTAATCCAACTTCAAACTCCTGCGCTTGAAGGTTAAAAGCAAAAATAGAAAGTAGTATTACTATTAATTTTCTCATTGTGTATAATTTATTTAACTATATCTCAAGTATGCAATTACTTTGCCATTTAATAACAGAATAAAATATTATCAAGCTTAACTACTAATATAATAAATATTTGTAATATTGCAAATATAACATTATAGACATGACTAATATTATTGCTATTGCCAATCATAAGGGAGGGGTAGGAAAAACGACCTCTGTTCAAAACATTGGTGTAGGCTTGAGTCGTTTGGGCCATAAAGTACTTCTCGTTGATTTAGATCCACAAGCTAATCTAAGTGATGCTTTTGGTTACGAAGACGTTGAAAAGAGCATTTATGACGCAATGGTTCAAGGAACAAACCTTCCAATCTTCCCTATTACCTCAAAACTTCATTTAGCACCAGCGAATTTAGACTTGTCTGTAGCCGAGGTAGAATTGAGTGGCGTAACAGGACGAGAATATGTCTTAAAAGAAGTACTAGATAAGGTAAAAATGAATTATGATTACCTACTTATAGATTGTCCTCCTTCCTTAGGTTTATTGACAATCAACGCTTTAACTGCATGTACAGAAGTATATATTCCGTTAGATGCACAGTATTTTTCAATGAAAGGCTTGGATAAACTCATGCTAATCATGGAAAAGATCAAAGCAAGATTAAATAAAGAGGTAGAGATCAGCGGTGTGTTCTTAACGCAATTTGATGTTAGGATTGTCGTAAATAGAAATATTGCTGAGATGATTGAAGAAAACTTTGCGAATAAGGTATTTAAAACAAGGATAAGAAGAAATGTTGCCCTTGTTGAAGCTCCAATAGGTAATCAAGACATATTCGCTTATGCTCCAGGATCTAATGGCGCAAAAGATTACGAACAATTAAGTAAAGAAATTGTAAACGCACATTCAAATTGATATGGGAAAAGATTTCAAACAAAAAATAGGCAGTAAACGCTTAGATTCGTTGATACCCGCAACGGACTCCAAAAGGGGTGAGAGCCAGAACATGGTTAATATTCAGCAGTCTACTCAGACTGAACAAGCTGAAATGAAAGTCTTAAAGCCAAAAACTACTGTTACTACATTTAGAGTAAACACTGAAAAGTTGGCTCAAATTAAAGCATTGGCTTACTGGGATCGAAAAAAAATCCAGGATGTTTTTGATGAGGCGTTAATGCTATATCTAGAGAAGGTGGGAGATAAAAACTTAGAAACTGCTGTAGAGGCCTTTGAAAAGTACCAAAAATCTTAAGATTAACAATATTACATATATTATACACCTTGCCTTGTAAGTATAGCTTACAAGGCATAGGCTTTTTCAAAGCTTTCTTTTTTATACTTTATTTCATACTCCCCTACCCTTGGAGTACTTCAAAAATTCGCAATGTATATTCTCAAAATGAGTTTACGCTGCCATCAAAAGTTTAGTCCAAAAATGTAAGGTATGGTTACCACTCAAAACCCTATTCTTTAATATACCAAAGAAAGTATATTTCAGATATTGTTGTTATTACTCATATTACATGTATAACAAAGCTTATTTTTAAAAGTAAGGCAAGATCGCATGAGATAAAGAATAGCTTGTTATCTTAACTACCAGACTTTAAGTAGTATGTAATACCATTAACATCTGTAATATTATATTGTTAAGTCTAAGTCTACACGCATAATAAGTTTGCTCTAAGAGTTTTTAATATCCAGTGCGATGCTACTGTATTGTAAGCTGTGTAATATTAAAAATATTAGTAATGTTCTCGCTACTTTCATTTAGTGCCTGAAACTTCTACTGTTTCTTATAAAGCAAAGATTCTATCTTTTGTATTTTAGCAACCATCATTGTAATATAGATATTATTAATAATATATGTAATACTATCTACTCAAATCATAAATCACTGCATAGGAGCAAATTAATGAATTCGCTATTTAATTTGAATAAAAAACAGATTTCTGAATGATTGATTGTAAAAGTAGAAAAGTGCATTAAGTTTAATTAAAACGAAAGGCTTAAGCACAATGAGTTACAAGTAAGAATTATTATAGATATTAATTATATTACAAAGCTTACTAGCCTTACGAATATTATCCAACTCCTCAAAACTTCAGATATAAGAAGTTTTTAATACGTAAACCAGTATTGGGACGACAAGGCCATAAAAAACCAACCAGCGCAATATTTTTGGCGCGAAAACAAATTAATTAATTCAAGCATAGATCAAAAATTGTAAGAAATACAATTTTCAGTCTCACAGACTTTGTAATATTATATTACAAAGTATTATAGTATTGTTTTGTAATGAAAAAAATACTTGTAAATGACTAAACTTCATAGATTCAACTAAACTCCATCTAAAACAGAATAAAATACCGCGTATTATATCTAATAGGCCATATTCAGAGCAAGAATTTATAAAATTTAAAATTAATCTTGGGATAGGGTAGGGGTAAGTTCATTTTAACGTGTCTCTAATATAAACGAACAGCAATACAATATTTATCATCCTTTAAATTTCGAGATATGATTAGTAAGAAAGAAATTATAAACGACCTGCCACTTTTTGCTTGCCTTAGTGAAGAAGAAAAAGATTTGTTAGCTCAAAGGGCTGAATTGAAAAAGAAGCCTAAGTATAGTTTTGTGTTTCTTTCCGACGAGCCATCTAATAGTATCTATTTCCTTTTGAAGGGTACAATAAAAATTGGTACTCATTCTGTAGATGGGAAGGAAATTATAAAATCAATCATTCATCCTAAAGCTCTTTTTGGAGAGATGTGTCTTCTGGGAGAAGAGAAAAGATTGAATTTTGCTAAAGCAATGAATGAAAATATCGAGTTCTTAGCAATAAACGCAGTGGATATATTTTCGCTAATGAAAACAAATCACAGACTAAGTGCGCAGTTTATGACCCAAGTCGGATCAAGACTTAGGTCAGCAGAATCGAGATTAGAGGCTTTGATCTTTAAAGATGCAAGATCTAGAATTATAGATTTCTTGAAAGATAATGTATTGAGAAGAGGAAGAAAGGTAGGCTTTGAAATGATGTTTAAGCACTCATTAACACAGCAAGATATTGCAAACCTTACTGGAACTTCTAGGCAAACAGTGACTTCAGTCCTAAACGAATTGAAAAAAGATAACCTTATTTACTTTAACAGAAAGAGTATCCTTATTAGAGATATGGCTAAACTCTAATTACAAAGCAAAGATAACTTGAGTTATCACCCTACAAATTTAAGATATTATTACTTTTGCAATAAGCTATTCTCATATTGAGAGTAGCTTTTTTGCTATTAATACCTTTTAAGTTTGAGAATGTCAAAATCTTAAGTGATATCTTCAAACTTAAAGGCATAAAACTTATTGTTTTTAGTCTTGTTCTGAATAATACAAAAGTATAACATAAAATAAATGAGCAGAAATAATCTTTTACATGAGGCAATAAAGGAAAGAATCCTGGTTTTGGACGGTGCGATGGGTACGATGATTCAAGAATACAAACTTAAAGAATCGGATTTTAGATCCGAAAGGTTTAAAGATTTCCATAAAGACATTCAAGGAAATAACGATCTTCTATCGTTAACTCAGCCTGAAATAATAAAGACCATACACAAGAAATACCTTGAAGCTGGTGCAGATATAATAGAAACCAATACTTTTAGTTCTACAACCATTGCACAGGCTGATTACGATATGCAAGATTTAGCCTACGAGCTAAACTACGAATCTGCCAAAATCGCAAAAGAGGCAGTTCAAGAGTTTCTTATTGAAAATCCGGGAAAAGAACGTTTTGTTGCAGGAGCCCTAGGCCCAACAAATAGAACAGCCTCTATGTCTCCAGATGTGAATGATCCAGGTTACAGAGCAGTTACCTTTGATGAATTGAAAGACGCCTATTATGAACAGGCTAAAGGATTACTTGAAGGGGGAGCAGATATTTTTTTGGTAGAGACAATTTTCGATACATTAAACGCAAAAGCGGCACTTTATGCCATTGATCTATTGTTTGACGAAAAGGGTGTAAAAATACCAGTAATGATATCTGGTACGATAACAGACGCCAGTGGAAGAACTTTGTCAGGTCAAACGGTCGAAGCTTTTTTGATTTCAGTAAGCCACATTAATCCGTTTAGTATAGGATTGAATTGTGCTTTGGGAGCACAAGAAATGAGACCTTACTTGAAGGTATTGGCTAAAAAAGCAGATTGCTATGTAAGTGCTTATCCAAATGCTGGTTTACCAAACGAGTTTGGAGAATACGATCAGGAGGCGGAGGAGATGAGTCAATATATAAGAGAATTTGCAGAAAGCAATTTTGTTAACATAATAGGAGGTTGTTGCGGAACAACGCCAGCACACATTAAAGCCATGGCAGATGGGGTAGCTGGTCTAAAACCAAGAGAAAGAGCAAAACCAATACCTTATACCAGTTTATCAGGATTAGAACCCTTAGTAATAAGACCAGAAACAAATTTTGTAAATGTAGGAGAAAGAACCAATGTTACAGGATCAAAAAAGTTTGCAAGACTCATAAAGGAAGGCAATCTTGATGAGGCCCTTTCAGTAGCTAGAGATCAAGTCGAAGGAGGTGCCCAGATCATAGACATCAATATGGATGAAGGACTTTTGGATTCCAAAGAGATGATGATTAAATTTCTACATTTAGTTATGTCAGAGCCAGACATAGCTAAGCTACCAATAATGATCGATTCATCTAAATTTGATATTATTGAAGCAGGCTTAAAATGTGTTCAAGGAAAGTGCATTGTAAACTCAATTTCCTTAAAAGAAGGCGAAGAAGAATTTTTGCGACAAGCAACGATTGTTAAAAGATTTGGTGCAGCAGCAGTAGTAATGGCATTTGACGAAGAAGGACAAGCGGATACGATAGAGCGAAAAGTAGATATTTGTAAAAGGGCTTATAAGTTCCTTGTTGAAAAAGTAGGTTACAAACCACATGACATCATTTTTGACCCTAATATATTTGCTGTCGCAACGGGTATAGAAGAACATAATGACTATGCCATCAATTTTATTGAGGCAACTAGGCAGATTAAGGAAAGTTGCCCTGGTGCTAAAATAAGTGGAGGAGTATCGAATATATCATTTTCTTTTAGAGGAAATAACATTGTGAGGGAAGCAATGCACTCTGCGTTTTTATACCATGCGATCAAGGCTGGTATGGATATGGGAATTGTGAATGCAGGTTTGATCGAAGTATATGAGGAAATTCCAAAGGATTTATTGGAACATGTAGAGGATGTTCTTTTTAATAGAAGAGATGATTCAACAGACAGGCTTACAAAACTGGCTGAAAGTTTTTATGGTAAGGGTGGTAAATCGGTAGAAAAAGATATTGCTTGGAGAGAAAGCACTGTCGAAGAAAGAATATCTTATGCCTTGAGAAAAGGGATTACAGAATTTATAATTGAAGATACAGAGGAAGCTAGACTGAAGTTGCCTTCTCCCATAAATGTTATTGAAGGTCCATTGATGGATGGGATGAATATTGTTGGAGACCTTTTCGGAGCTGGAAAAATGTTTTTACCTCAAGTTGTAAAAAGCGCTAGGGTAATGAAACAAGCAGTAGCACATTTGACACCTTATATAGAAGCATCTAAAGAAGGTAATTCTACAAAAGGTAAAATTTTGATGGCTACGGTAAAGGGAGATGTGCATGATATTGGAAAGAACATCGTCGGTGTGGTCTTAGGTTGTAATAATTATGAAATAATTGACTTAGGAGTTATGGTCCCTGCCAAGAAAATACTTGATGCGGCCATTGAGCACAATGTAGATGTAATAGGATTAAGTGGATTGATAACGCCATCGTTGGATGAAATGGTCAATGTTGCATCGGAAATGGAGCGCAGAAACATGAAGATTCCTTTGTTGATTGGAGGTGCGACGACATCCAAGACACATACTGCTGTCAAGGTAGAACCAGAGTATTCAGGTTCAACGATGCATGTGTTGGATGCTTCTAGATCAGTTGCAGTAGTTTCTTCCTTATTGACTGAAAATCTTGATGTTAGAAATAATTTTATAATTGAAAGCAAGCAGGAATATGAAACATTAAGACTGAATAGAAAAAATCGAAATACATCCAAAAAATATATACGAATAGAAGAAGCTCGAAAAAACAAATTTCAAATAGACTGGTCTGCATATAACTTTCCTAAGCCTACTTTCACAGGTAATAAGAATTTCGTAGACTTTCCATTAGAAGTTTTAAGGCAATATATAGACTGGACGCCATTTTTTAGTAGTTGGCAATTGGCTGGAAAATATCCGGCAATACTTACAGATAAGATAGTTGGTGTTGAAGCCACAAAGTTATTTAATGATGCACAAGAAATGCTTGAGCAAATTATTAGTGAAAAGTGGTTGGAAGCAAAAGCAGTTATTGGCTTTTATCCTGCGAATGTTGTTGATCATGATACGATAGAGATATATGCTGATGAGAAGAGAGATAAGGTAATCAAAACCTTATTTCATTTAAGACAGCAACGTCAAAAGGCGGCAGGTAAACCAAATTATTCTCTAGCTGATTTTATTGCACCAAAAGGAAAAGGCAAAGATTACATTGGAGGCTTTGCAGTAACTGCAGGTCATGGGATAGAAGTTAAAATAAAGGAGTTTGAAGCGGCGCACGATGATTACAATGCTATAATGTTAAAAGCGCTTGCTGATAGGTTTGCGGAAACTATGGCTGAGTTCATGCATAAAATGGTAAGAACTGAATATTGGGGCTACCAAAAGAATGAAAACTTAAGCGCAGCAAGTTTGATAAAAGAGGAATACAAAGGAATCAGACCTGCACCAGGATATCCTGCTTGCCCAGAACACACGGAGAAAGGATCCTTGTTTGAATTGTTGGAGGTAGAAAAGATGACAGGAATTTCATTGACAGAAAGTTTTGCCATGTATCCAGCATCTTCTGTGAGTGGATGGTATTTTGCTCATCCAGAGTCGCGTTACTTTGGACTCGGCGATGTGTCTGAAGATCAGGTGGATGATTATGCAAAAAAGAAGGGTTGGGATAAGGCTAAGGCAGAAAAGTGGTTATCACCAGTTATAAACTATAAGTAGAACTTACATTGTAAGTTGTATAATGTTTGTAATATAAATAATACAATCTTCAGTTTATGGAGACATTTTGTAATAAAAGGTTTATATAAAATCAGCTAAGAATTTGAATCAAAGCAACAATGAAGCCCAAGGTATTAGTATCAAGGATCTAATTCTCAAAATCAAGGAATTTTGGGATGAGGCATGGAGGTATTGGTGGATTATAGCCTTATTCATTTTAGGAATAGCCATTTTCAATGTCTATAAGGTTATAAATACAACAGCTTATTATCCTGCAAAGTTGACTTTCATGGTAAATGATGAAGAAGGAGGCGGTTTAGGTGGGATGGCAAGTGTCTTAGGTAATTTTGGATTTGGAGGTGGAGGTGGTGATTATAATTTGGAAAAGATGCTTGAGTTGATCAAGTCAAGAAAGATAATTCAAAAGGTTTTACTAAATAAAGGCCATGCATTAGGGCAGACGGATTATTTTGCAAACCACTTGATAAAAGCCTACGACTATCACGAAGATTGGTCTGAAGATACAACTGGCTTAAATGGACTTTTATACAATCATGACAGTATTCCTATTTTTAGTCGAGCAGAAAATAAAGCGCTTAAAATCTTGCATACAAGATTGATTGGATCAAAAGAACAAGGAATTGATGCCCTTTTAAAAAGTGTGATCTCTGAAAGTACAGGTATTATGACTTTAAGCATCAACACTTTTGACGAAGATTTATCCATAAATTTATTAGAGAACGCGTTTGAAGAATTAAGCAAATTCTATGTAGATAAAACAATAGAAAAACAAAAACATACTTATGATGCCATAAGTTCTAAAGCGGATTCTCTTCATAAAGAATTAAATTCTTCTGAATATGGTTTAGCTAATTTTATGGATAAAAATAGAGGCTTATATAATAAAACAGATCAACTACAAAGACTAAGATTGGAGGCAAAGGTTAAAATGCTTGGCGCTGCTTGGGCTAAAGTAGAAGAACAAAAAGAGATGGCCGAATTTTCTCTCAGAGATAGAACCCCAGTTATTCAAATAATAGACTTACCAATTGCACCAATCAAACCAGCTGGAAAATCTTTAATAATGGCACTCATCACCTCTATTTTGCTAGGAATTGTCTTAGGGTTAATTTTTGTGTTAGGAAGAAAAATCTTTAGAGACATTATGGCTTAATTGCCAGTTCGAGTAGTATTTTTATACAATTACATCTTGTTTTTACGATACATAATGAGTAGATTTGCTACTCAATTATGATAGAAACTCTTATTTCTAACAAAACAAGGATCAAGCTTTTGCTTAAATTCTTCTTAAATAGCCGAAACAAGGCTTATTTGAGAGGTTTAGAGACAGAGTTTGGAGAATCAACTAATGCGATCAGGCTTGAGTTGAATAGGCTTGAAGATGCTGGAATGTTAACTTCAGCACTGCAAGGCAATAAAAAGATCTTTCAAGCTAATACACAACACCCCTTATTTGGTGAAATCAATAGTTTATTGTTAAAGCATATAGGCCTTGACAGCATTGTTACTAATGTTGTCAAAAGGTTGGGTGAAGTTGACTCTGTTTATTTGACAGGTACATTCGCAAAGGGATTAGATAGTCAGATTATTGATTTGATATTTGTAGGAAATATTGATCAAGAATATTTGATCAAGTTGGTTGGAAAAGCGGAAGATTTAATCAAAAGAAAGATAAGGTATATCATATATAAAGAATTGGATGAAAACAATATTCACTGGGAACAATTTGACACTGAGCCACTTTTGATTTGGGCAAAGAATTTAGATTAAATTAACTTTTTGTAAGTGAAATTGGGAGATCAATCATACGAAAATCATTTAGATAAAACACAAGCCAAGTGGTTTGCTGTTTACACACGCTATAAACGTGAAAAAGTGGTTTTTGCCGATCTTGAAAGAAAAGGAATACAGACCTATCTTCCTTTACAAAAATTATATAAAATCTATGCTAAGAAAAAGAAGTTGGTTGAAATGCCATTGTTCAGCTGTTATCTTTTTGTAAAAATTACTAAAGAGCAGTATCGTATTGTAAAAGATGCGGAAGGAGTGGTTGATTTTGTTTGCTTTTCAAAAAATATGATATCAATTCCAGATCATGAGATTGAAATTGTAAGAAGAATTGTTGGCGAAAACATGGAAATTGATTTAGAGAACCATAGTTATGAGCGTGGAGATATGGTTGAGGTTGTGTCTGGAAGTTTAAGTGGTTTGAAGGGCAAATTGTTGAACAAGAAAGGAAAGAAAAATTTTCTGTTGCAATTGAATAAAATAGGGTACAATCTTTTATTAGAGATTAATCCAAAAGACATAAGAAAAATTGTTAAGAAGACCATGGCGCTAGCCTAGCTTCTTATTTATATAATTGATTATAAACGAAATAAATATCCAGTCGGGAGAAAAGTTTTTGGGACTTTTCTGAGGCGGAGCCCTATCAAGAATGGAAAAAATAGAATATAAAAAAGAGTCGCCAATAAGGAGTATTTTGAAAACTATTTCTTGGCGAATCATAGCGACTACGACTACAGTAACAATTGCATATTTTGTTTTTGGAGATATAAGCAATGCGCTGAAAGTTGGAGGAATAGAATTTTTTGCAAAAATGTTTATTTATTATTTTCATGAACGTCTTTGGCAGCTAGCTCCAAGAGGAAGCATAAGAAGAATAATCGGATTAAATAAAATATTAAAAAATTGAATAACATACATCCAATATTTGATAGGCTCTTGCAAAGAGCCGATAGAGAAAAATTATTAAATCAAAAATCAAAAGTGCTTTGGTTAACAGGCTTATCAGGATCTGGAAAGAGTACTATTGCTCAAGAGCTAGAAAGAAAATTATATAACGAAGGTTTTCTTTGCCAAGTTTTAGATGGTGATAATATAAGGAGTGGAATCAATAGTAATTTGGGCTTTACAATAGAAGATAGAGAAGAAAACATTAGAAGAATAGCAGAAATTGGTAAATTGTATCTGCATTCTGGTCTTATAACAATTTGCTCTTTTATTAGTCCAACTAAAGTAAGTAGAGATTTTGCAAAGTCTACTATTGGGGCTGATGATTTCATAGAAGTTTATATCAATGCGCCATTAGAGGTTTGTGAATCTAGAGATGTAAAAGGATTGTATGAAAAGGCTAGAGCTGGAGAAATTAAAGGCTTTACAGGAATAGATTCACCTTACGAGGCACCAGTTAGTCCTGATGTTGAAATTAAAACAGATGAGTGCACAGTCGAAGAGGCAGCACAAAAAATATTTGATAATGTAATTGCAAAAATTGCAGTTACCAATAAAACCATTTAATTAATTAAAATGAATTATCAATTAAATCACTTACGTGAATTAGAATCAGAATCCATTTTTATATTGAGGGAAGTAGCAGCTCAATTTGAGAATCCTGTTCTGATGTTTTCTGGAGGAAAAGACTCCATTCTAATGGTTCATTTGGCAAAGAAGGCTTTCTTTCCAGGAAAAATACCATTCCCTTTATTACACATTGATACCGGCCACAATTTTCCAGAGACAATCGAGTACAGAGACTCTTTGGTAGAAGAAACAGGTGCTAGACTTATCGTTGGTTCTGTACAAGACTCAATCGATGAAGGTGTCCAAGTTGAAGAGCAAGGAATTAATGCTAGTCGAAATGGCTTGCAAACCAATGTGCTTTTAGCTTCCCTTGAAAAAGGCAAATTCGATGCAGCTTTAGGAGGTGCAAGAAGAGATGAAGAGAAAGCTAGAGCAAAAGAAAGATTCTTTTCTCACAGAGATGAATTTGGCCAATGGGATCCTAAAAATCAACGTCCAGAATTATGGAATCTTTTCAACGGTAAGAAAAGATTTGGAGAGCACTTCAGAATTTTCCCAATTTCAAACTGGACAGAGTTGGATGTATGGCAATACTTGGCACTAGAAGAAGTAAGGTTGCCAAACTTATATTTTGCACACAAAAGAAAAGTTTTCGAAAGAGACGGTACCCTTTTGGCAGATTGCGATTACATAGAAAAAAGACCTGGTGAGGTAGTAAAGGAAATGACTGTTCGTTGTAGAACAATTGGAGATATGACCTGCACAGGTGTTTGGTTATCCAAGGCAGAAACTATTGGCGACATCATCGAAGAAGTAGCTACGACAAGGATGACTGAGAGAGGCGGTAGAACGGATGATAAGCGTTCGGAAACGAGTATGGAGGATAGGAAGAAGCTGGGGTACTTTTAGTACAGCCATTGGCTATTGGCCTTTTGCCATTGGCTTTTTGTTGGATTATAATAAGCTATGAGAAATTTTAGAAACTATGAAATTTGGAAACTTGCTATAGAATTGGGTACAAGTATTTATCAATTATCCGCGCTGCTTCCTGATGATGAGAGGTTTGGTTTTAAATCTCAACTTAAAAGAGCAGTTGTAAGTATTTCTTCGAATATAGCAGAAGGATGTAGTAGATCTTCTGAAAAGGAATTTAAAAGGTTTATTGAAATATCTTTGGGTTCAGCATTTGAAATTGAATCACAATTGATACTTGCTCAAAAAATAGGTTTATTGGAAGAAAAACAATTAGAAAGTACCTATTCAGAAATCCAACTTCTACAAAAGAAATTAAACGCATTGAGATCCAAATTAAATTATTAAACAGCTAATGGCCAATTGCAAAAAGCCAATAGTCAAATTAACCGCATAACCGAATAAACATCATTTAATTTATCTAAAAACATTCGCTAAAGGCCAACAGCCAATAGCCAAAAGCAAAAAAAAATGTCATTAACAGACGAAATAAAAAAAGAATTAGACAACACAGAATTGCTACGTTTTACAACAGCAGGATCTGTGGATGATGGTAAGTCAACACTAATTGGAAGATTGCTATATGATAGTAAGTCAATTTATCAAGATCAATACGAAGCGATGGAAGCGAGTAGTTTGAGAAGGGGAGAAGAGGGCGTTAATTTAGCTTTGTTGACAGATGGATTGAAAGCTGAAAGAGAGCAAGGAATAACAATTGATGTAGCTTATAGATATTTTTCTACACCAAAGAGAAAATTTATAATCGCAGATACACCAGGGCATATTCAGTATACCAGAAATATGGTAACTGGGGCTTCTACAGCAAATGTAGCTTTGGTTTTGATAGATGCAAGACATGGTGTAGTAGAACAAACTAAGAGACATGCAATCATAGCTTCTCTTTTGCAAATCCCACATTTAGTTGTTTGTATCAACAAGATGGATTTGGTTGATTTTAGAGAGGAAGATTATTTGAAGATCAAGGAAGACTTTGAAAAATTTGCTTCAAGACTGGAGGTAAAAGATTTACATTTTGTTCCAATGTCCGCTTTATTGGGTGATAATGTAGTTGATAGATCTGAAAATATGGACTGGTATGAAGGATCTACCTTGTTGTACTATTTGGAGAATGTACACATTGGATCTGACCACAATTTTATAGACTGCCGTTTTCCAGTACAGTATGTTATTAGACCAAATACTGATGAGTATCATGATTATAGGGGATACGCTGGTAGAATCGCAGGAGGTGTATTTAAGAAAGGAGATGAGGTTATGATGTTGCCATCAGGATTTACTTCAAAGATCAAAGCGATCGATACCATCGAAGGAGAAATTGAAGAAGCATTTCCACCAATGTCGGTAACTTTGTTATTAGAAGATGATGTAGATGTAAGTCGTGGTGATATGATTGTGAGAGTCAATAACAAACCAAATAATACGCAGGATGTTGAAGCAATGATTTGTTGGTTTGGCGAGACACCATTGCAAGAGAAAGGAAAATATGCACTCTTACATACAACACAAGATACTAGGTGTATGGTCAAGGAGGTTAGGTACAAACTTGATATCAATACCCTTCATAGAAATCTAGAAGAAAAGACGATTAAAATGAATGACATTGCGCGAGTAGTCATTCGCACAACTAAGCCAGTTTTTATTGATGAGTATCGTCAAAACAGAATTACAGGATCTGTGATTTTGGTTGATGAAGCAACAAACAATACGGTTGGCGCGGGAATGATCATATAGACAAGTATAATTTACAAGGAGAATAAATTCTAAAAGATGTATTCAGAATTACTAGAAAAAAGGAAAAAAATTGGTGTCATAGGTTTAGGATATGTAGGCTTACCAATTGCATTGGAATTTGCAAAGCATTTTAGCGTTGTAGGATTTGACATTAATGAAAAAAGAGTTGCTCAGATGAATCAAGGGATTGACCCATCTCAGGAATTGGAAGGCTCTGCTTTTGAAAATAAAGACATTATTTTTACTACCTCTGAAGAGGAATTGAAAAAAGTTCATTTTTTCATTATTGCTGTTCCTACAGACATAGATGAGCATAAGGTACCAAACTTAACTCCTTTATTAAAAGCTTCAGAAACCGTAGGCCGTTCAATTAAACCAGGGGATTATGTAGTTTATGAATCGACGGTTTATCCAGGATGTACAGAGGAGGATTGTTTGCCAGCATTAGTCAATCAAACTATTAATAGGAGGTCTTATGCTACAGCAGAAGGTCAAATAGTGGAAGGGGATTCTGATAAAGGATTGATAGCAGGAGTTGACTTTAAATATGGTTATTCACCAGAGCGAATTGTACCAGGAGACAAAGTGCGAACTTTGACAAAGATCACCAAGATCGTTTCTGGATGCGATGAAGAATCTAGTAGTGAGATTGGAAAAGTGTATGGACATATTATTGAAGCAGGTATTTATGAAGCTTCTTCAGTCAAAGTTGCTGAAGCTGCAAAAGTGATTGAAAATACTCAGCGAGATTTGAATATTTCATTGATGAATGAGCTATCTATCATCTTTGATAGAATGGGAATAGATACACATGAAGTAATAAAAGCTGCAGGTACAAAATGGAATTTCTTAAAGTTTTATCCTGGCCTAGTTGGGGGACATTGTATAGGCGTTGATCCATATTATTTATTGCACAAATCAAAGCAACTGGGTTATGATCCTCAGGTGATTGCCAGTGGACGACGAATCAATGATTTCATGCCATCATTTGTCGCTAAAAGACTTGTTCAATTATTGATTGAAAAGGGTAAGAATCCGGGAAATACAAAGATATTGGTAAAGGGAATCACCTTTAAGGAAAACGTAGCAGACATAAGGAATTCCAAAGTTGTTGATCTCATTCGCGAACTAATGAGTTATTCAATTCATGTGCACGTGACAGATCCATATGCCTCCCCTAACGAAGTAGCACATGAATATAATCTTACTTTGGTGGACAATATTTCTTCAGATTATGACGCTGTTATTGTAGCTGTTAATCATGAAGAATATGTGACAAAGGATGTAGATTGGTTTAAATCAATTATGAAAGAAAATCCGATTTTGGTTGACATTAAAGCAGTCTTTGAAGCAAATCAGCTACCTGGAATTGAATATTGGAGGCTTTAAAAACTAATCGCTCAATTAATTATTGAGTTTCAACACCTAAAAGGAAATAATATTATTGGCTCCTAAATTAATTGGATAAATGGATGTGATCTTGGATAGAAAAATACAGATGGTTGATGTGCAGGGGCAATATCAAAAGATAAAAAAAGAAGTAGATAAATCGATCAGTGAAGTAATTGATTCTGCTCAATTTATAAATGGACCTAAAGTAAAATCTTTTCAATCTTCCTTAGAGAAATATCTAAAAGTAGCCCATGTAATTCCTTGTGGCAATGGAACCGATGCTTTGCAAATTGCCTTGATGGCTGCTGGCTTAAAGGCTGGGGATGAAGTTATAGTTCCATCTTTCACTTATGTAGCAACAGCAGAGGTAATAGCTTTATTAAATTTAAAACCTGTGATGGTTGATGTTTACGAAGATAGTTATAATATCAACGTAGATCTCATCAAACCATTTATAACAGAAAAGACAAAAGCCATAGTTCCTGTTCATCTTTTTGGCCAATCAGCTGACATGGAAGTTATCATGGCCTTTGCAAAATCACATAAGTTGTTTGTGATAGAAGATAATGCACAAGCAATTGGGGCAGACTATACTTTTGAAAGTGGGAAGAAGCAAAAGGTTGGAACGATAGGTCATATAGGTTGTACTTCTTTTTATCCTTCAAAAAATTTAGGCTGCTACGGAGATGGTGGGGCATTATTTACCAACGATGATGAGCTTGCCCAACGCATCAGAATGATTGCAAATCATGGTCAAAAGAAAAAATACCATCATTCTGTAATTGGCGTGAATTCAAGGTTGGACTCTATTCAAGCAGCGGTTTTAGAAATAAAATTAAAACGACTAGATAAATATGCTCAAGCAAGAAGAACAGTAGCTGATCATTATGATAAAGCACTTGCTAGTATTGAGCATTTGGAAATACCAGTTAGGAATCCATTTTCATCCCATGTCTTCCACCAGTATACACTTAAGGTTAAAAATTTCCATAGAAATGGACTCCAGGAGTTTTTAAAATCTCATGGGATACCAAGCATGATATACTATCCAATTCCACTTTACAAACAGGAAGCTTTTAGCGAATTTTATTCAGGCAAGGAACATGTTGTTGCAGAAAAATTATGCGAAGAAGTTTTGTCCCTACCTATTCATACTGAGATGGATGTAGAAATGATGAATTTCATTACCGATAAAATTACAACTTACTTCAAGTAATGGATACGCCATATTTTGCTCATCCGACAGCTGTTATTGATGAAGGCGCAAAGATTGGGAATGGTGCAAAGATTTGGCACTTTTCCCATGTGATGTCAAAGGCTATAATTGGAGCAAATTGTAATTTAGGTCAAAACGTTTTTGTGGCGGATGAGGTTGTATTGGGTGCTAATGTTAAAGTGCAAAACAACGTTTCTATTTATTCAGGAGTCATTTGCGAAGACAATGTTTTTCTAGGACCTTCCATGGTTTTTACCAATGTGATTAATCCTAGATCTGCTGTGAATAGAAGAGGATCTTATTTAAAAACCATAGTGGGCAAAGGTGCTACAATTGGAGCAAATGCAACCATAGTATGTGGGAATTCACTTGGGGCATATTGTTTTATAGGAGCGGGTGCAGTAGTTACAAAAGATGTTCCTGCCTATGCGTTATTAGTTGGAAATCCAGCACAACAAATAGGATGGATGAGTGAATACGGACATCGCCTTGAATTTGATCAGGAAGGAAAAGCGGTATGTGAAGAAAGTAAAGAAGTTTATTTATTAGGAGGAGGTCAATTGAGAAAGGTTTAGTAAATATTGGAGAATTCAACAATCAAGTTTGGGGTTTGCGGTTGTGGCCATATTGGAAAACGACATGCGGCAATGATTCAAAAAAATAGCTCTTGTGAGCTAGTTGCTTTATGCGATACAGAAGATTTTGATGAAATCGAGATTGCTGACTTTGGCGTGCCATTTTTTAGTAAGCTAGAACAGCTTTTATCAGAAAATCTTGAAATTGATGTTGTTAATATATGCTCTCCAAATGGACTGCATGCGGAACATGCAATAAGGGCATTAAACAAAGGAAAGCATGTTCTGATAGAAAAGCCAATGACTTTAACAGCGGATTCTGCTAAGGAGATTATTAAATTATCCAATTCGACTGGAAAAAAAGTGTTTTGCGTGATGCAAAATCGTTACTCTCCACCAATAGCCTGGTTGAAAACAATAATAGATTCCAAAAAACTCGGTGAAATTTTTCTTGTGCAGGTTGACTGTTATTGGAATAGAGATGACCGATATTATTTTCCTGAGGGGAAAAAACACCCTTGGCATGGAAGTCTTGAACTTGATGGAGGCGTTTTGTTTACCCAGTTTTCTCACTTTGTAGATTTAGTTTATTGGTTGTTTGGAGGTGTTAAAGATATAAAAGCAAGATTTGCTGATTTTAACCACAAACATTCTACTGAATTTGAAGATAGTGGCATCGTGAATTTTGAATTCGAAAAAGGCGGTTTAGGTTTGATAAATTATTCCACTGCGATCTTTGATAAAAATTTAGAAAGTAGTATAAAGATAATTGGTTCAAAAGGTACTGTAAAAATCGGAGGTCAGTATATGAATAAAGTGGACTATTGTCATATCCAGGATTATGTATTACCAAATTTGAATGATTCAAATCCAGCAAACGATTATGGTGATTACAAGGGATCTGCCAATAACCATCCTTTGGTTTTTGAAAATGTTGTAGACGTATTGAAAAGCGGAGGAGATATGACTACTAATATGGAAGAGGGGATGAAGGTAGTAGAGATTATTGAAAGAATTTACGCGCAAAGAAACAATTCCTAATAAATAATTTTGCCAAAAAAATCATTAGAACAAAAAACATTAAAGGGAATTGGTTGGAGTACAATTAGTCAATTAGGAAAGAGTGTATTAAATATTTTAATTACGCTCATCCTTGTAAGACTATTGGTTCCTGAAGATTTTGGAGTAATAGCCATGGTCACTGTGTTTACGGGTTTTTCTAATATACTTGTAAATTTCGGTTTTGGTTTGGCTCTAATTCAAAAAAAAGAGGTTACAGAATTAGATCTGTCTTCAGTCTTTTGGCTTAATGCCATACTAGGGATCATATTAGCAGTTATAATTATTTTATGTGCCCCTTTAATAGCTAACTTCTATGAAAAGCCAGAACTTTTACCATTAACAATTTTTGTCTCTATCAATTATGTTTTCATTTCTCTAAGTATAGTTCAAAGAACTGTTTTAAAGAAAAGCCTCAATTTTAAAAAACTATCCTTAATAGAGCTAACAGCAGTTGTTGTTTCAGGTATCGTTGGGATTGCTTGTGCCTTGTATGGTTTAGGCGTATGGAGTTTAGCCATTCAGATAGTAATCTTATCGTTTGTAACTTTAATCTTACTTTGGTACTCTACTTCTTGGAAACCTAAATTTCAATATAGCCAGGCGAGCATTAAAAGCCTTTGGGCGCTTAGTTTTTCCATATTTGGAAATTCAGGTCTTAATTACGCTACAAACAATTTTGACAATTTATTAATTGGTAAAATGTTTGGAGGAAGTTCTTTGGGATTATATAATAAAAGTATGATGATAATCATGATTCCAAGTGTGATTATTTCTAGTGTTATAACCAAAGTTTTATTTCCAAGCTTTTCATTAATTCAAGATGATTTAGAAAGAATAAAGCATGTTTATTTGAAGATGTTTAGAGCTGTAGCATTTTTCAGTTTTCCGCTGATGTTGACAGCAAGTGTTGCGGCAGAATCTTTTGTAATTACGTTTTTTGGAGCAAACTGGATAGAAGCAATTCCTTATGTAAGGATTTTTGCAATCATAGGGATGATACGAAGTTTGAATTCCTTGGTGGGAACAATATTTTATACAAAGAACAGAAGTGATTTAGTTTGGAAAGTTGGTTTCATGAAAAAGGGAGCTATTATTGCGTCTATATTAATAGGTTTGAATTGGGGAATAAGCGGGATTGTGGTAGGAAGATTAGTTGCAGAATGTATCAACTTATTTCTTTCATTCTATTATGTTGGGCAAGTTCTATTTCTTACAGTTAAAGAACAGCTTGTGAACTTGTACCCAGTGATCCTTAATTCTTTGATTATGACTGCTTTCATAGTTTTATTGCAAGTACAATTTTTAGAAAGTATAGTTTCGATCCCATTTTTACAAATTTCTTTAATGAGTTTTTGTGGAGCAGCCATATATTTATTCATGGCTTATTTAAATAAAAACAGTGAGCTAAAGCAAATGGTTAGATTGTTTAAAAGAATCGGAGTAGAATTATAAATAGTAATGTTAAATAGAATTGTAAAAAGAATTGAATTAGAATCTAGGATTGCTTTTCCTATAAAGAGAAAGAGTCCGGATTTTATGATTATTGGAACGCAGAAAGGTGGAACAACTTCTTTGTATGATTATTTGATACAACATCCAGATGTGCAATCTACTTTTAGAAAGGAAATTCATTTTTTTGACAATAATTATGACAAAGGGATGAAGTGGTATAAGTCTTTTTTTCCGCTTTCGAGCAAAAAAGGAATTACAGGAGAGGCTACCCCTTTTTATCTATTTCATCCTCTTGTACCAAATAGAATTAAAAAGGACATAGGAGACATTAAATTTATTGTTCTTCTTCGGAATCCAATAGAAAGAGCATTTTCTCATTACAAAATGGAAAAGAGAAGGGGCTATGAAAAGCTAAGCTTTAGAAAAGCATTAGATGTTGAAGAGGATAGATTGTCCAAGTCTTATAAAAAGGTGATAGATGGACAAACAATTGTAGACTATCAAACTTTTTCTTACAAAGAACGAGGAAAATATGCAGAACAATTGAAAAGATGGTTTGAGATTTTTCCTAGAGAAAATTTTCTAATTTTAAATAGTGAAAATTTATTTAACAAGCCTAATGAAATTTATCAGCAAGTAGAATCCTTTTTAGGATTAGATCCATTTTCGGAAGTTAACTTTGAGAAGCTTAATGCGGATAAGACAAAGCAGACTATGGACCCTAGTATCTCGACTTACTTATCTGAGTACTTTAGAGGACACAACAAAGAACTTTTTTCACTAATAGGAAAAGATTTTAAATGGCAATAGGAATGCGAAAATCAATAGATCAAAAGGTATTTGCACTCTTGATTTTAGGTATGCATAGATCAGGAACTTCAATTACAGCTGACTGGTTGCATCAATGTGGTCTGGATTTAGGCAAGAAGTTTTTAGAGGCAGATGTTGGCAACATAAAAGGTTATAACGAGGACGAAGAATTTGTAAAGTTTCATAAAAAGATTTTAAGGAAAAATGATCTGGAGGATGACATAAATATCATAAAGCAGCCAACTGTTGATAATGAGGATATTCGATTAGGAGAAACCTTGATTGAAACTAGATTTAAAATGGCTAAGGTATTTGGCTGGAAGGATCCTAGAACTTGTTTGTTTCTTGATTTCTGGAAGGATATTCTACCAAGTTATAAGTCTTTAGTTATTTACAGAAACTATAATGAAGTTGTAGACTCACTGGTCAGAAGAAAAGCAAAGGCGGAAAAGAAGAGACGAAACGTCATTCTTGGGCACTATAATTACCTTACAAGAAAGAAATACTCAAAAGCTTCTTATACAAATATGATATTAAGGAGTTGGATTATTCATAATCAAGGAATATTAAAATTTCTTAAATCTGAGAATCCTAACAATTATCTTGTATTTAGTATAGATCAAATATTAAATGAAGATGAAAGTGTTTTCAACTTAATGGAATCAAATTTCAAGCTTAATTTGAATTATTACCCATTTAAGAATATTTTTGATGAGACATTAATGAAACGAGATAGAGTTAATTATACATTCGACCCAGTACTTATAGAAACTGCAAATAAAATTATTTCTGATTATAAGCAGTTAAATTCTTTAGATCATAGATAAATGGAACTTACAAAAAAAATTCAACATCTCTATTCTAGAGCAAGTTTTGGACTTAGTCCAGATAATTACATTTCTAAAAAGGGATCGACTTTAAATGATGAGTTGAAAATCTTATTTTCTAATGCGAAGAGCGAAAGCCAAAAGCCATTAAAAAATGATGAGCAATTTTCACAGATGACGAGTAAAAAGTATTCCGCATTGGATAGAAAAGAGCGATTCAAGATGAATAATGTCACTTCAAAAAACAAAGTTAAAAAATTAAGACTTAGTTGGTTTGAAAGAATGAGCAATGAAGAATCCGCTTTATTAGAGCGAATGTCTTTATTCTGGCATGGTCATTTTGCCTGTCGTTTAGGCAAGCCTCATTTCGCTATTAATCAAATGAATATTTTTAGAACACATGGATTAGGAAGTTTTCGAGAACTGCTACATGCAATTTCAAAAGACGTTGCAATGATTTTTTATTTAAATAATCAACAAAATACAAAGCAGCAGCCTAATGAAAATTTTGCTAGAGAAATATTAGAGTTATTCACTTTAGGAATTGGAAATTATACAGAGAATGATATAAAGAATGCTACAAAGTCATTTACAGGATGGGCAGGCGACTTTTCAGGGAAGTATGTCTTTAAAAAAGAAAAGCACGATTTTGGACAAAAGATATTTCTAGGGAAAAAAGGCAAATTTAGTGGGGAAGAAATTATTGATATCATTTTGGAAAACAGACAGTGTGCTACATTTATTACAACTAAAATTTATAAGTACTTTGTAAATGAGAAAGTAAATGATAATCATATAAAAGAACTTAGTAAAGAGTTTTATGAATCTGACTACAATATAAGGAGACTTATGAATAAGATATTCAGGAGTTCTTGGTTTTATGAAAAAGAAAATGTTTTGGGGAAAATAAAGTCTCCTTGTGATCTTCTTGTAGATTTAAGTCACAGTATGAATTTGAAATTTGATAGTGACTCCCTAGCATTTAGAATGTATCACCTGGGACAAATTTTGTTTGCTCCACCTAATGTTGCTGGTTGGAATAGAGGTAAAGAGTGGATTTCAAATGCTAGTTTGGTTAATAGATTAAATTTTTCTAAAGAAATAATTAGAGGGAGAGGTTTAAATATAAATCTAGAGGAAGGCAATGATGAATTTGGACTTGATAATGAAGGGACAATTTCTTATAATTTCGATTCATTAGAAAAAATAACACAAGGTCTTGGAGATAAGGAGATGGTTGAAGTCGTTTCTGATTATTTAAGACTTGAGATCAGTACGCAAAAGCTTACTAAAGTTTTGGAATCCACGACTAGTTCTTCTGATGCTAAATTTTTAAAAGAAATATTTGTCAAGCTTACTTCATTACCAGAATTTCAAATGGCCTAATTTTGGAATTAGAGCTACAAAATAAAAAGTTGGTAGATGATAAGATGCAAAAAGGCTTACTCAATTGGCTTGGATACTTTCTAGCATTTGGTCTTTTTATGCAGGTTTTAATTTTTCCAGGAATATTGAAACCTTTAAAGTTGCCATTTCTAGGTCTTATAGTAATTGCGGCAATTTTGAATTATTCCTTAGAAAAGAAAATATTCCTTCATAAGTATACCATTATTTTAGTAGGGCTGTATCTGTTGCGGAGTATCATTGGTATTATTGTAGGCTATTCAAATAATACACCCGGCTTATATATTTTGATACCACTCAACGTGTATTATGTTGTTCTTTACCTTCTAATTATTTCATTAGTGAAGACAGAAGGATTTTTCTATAAAATAATTGAAATTTTATTTATGGGAACAGTGATGATTGTGTTCCTTGATATTTATTACATTTTGGCTTCCTTAGGTTTTTTGCCACAGCTCTCTGTATTTAGTATTTTTGACAACAGTAATTATCCTTTTTCTTTTGGTATAAATCAATATGGGACATTAGAAATGTATGCAAGAAACCTTGGATTTCTGCCAGTATGTTTTCCACTTTTTACAGGCATGCTAATCTTTAATCCAAAGGGAATTAATAAATGGCTAATCAATAAGGTAAGTTTAATAATACTTCTTCTGTCTACGATAGTACTTATGTTTTTAACTGGTAGAAGAATTTTTTTACTAATAATATTAGTTACGCCCGTATTTGTTTTTCTTTTGAGTAGACTTCTGAAGGGACAGGTTTTAAAAGATGTAAATAAAATATTCACTTATGTTAGTGGTTTGACTATTATCTTTTCATTTGTCTTTTTTACCTATTGGTCTGAATCATTATTTCTTGATTTTGATAAATTAAAAGATAGTTTCGTCGCAGCTTTCGATAGTAGTCAGGAAGGGGTTAGATTTCATCAAAGCGAATCGCTTATTTATAATTGGAAGAAAGCTCCTCTTTTGGGACACGGAATGGGAGCGGGAGTACCTGGTTATAAAAAACCTGGAAAAGATCGCGCAGTACCCTGGGGATTTGAATTGTCCTATCATTCAAGATTAAATCAATATGGAATTATTGGCTTTGGCTTTGAAGCACTTTATTATTTTTTCATAGTAGTGCTTGGTTGTTATATAGTCAGAAGAGATAATGATATGTTTATGATTGCTATACTTGCTGGTTATCTGGCTTTTTTATTGGCGAATGCTACTAATCCATTTTTAAATTCTTTTGAATTCTTTTGGCCAGTAATTTTACCACTCATTTATATTAATATTAAATTATTCAAAAATAAAAAAGACCTAGAAATTGCCTAAGCATGCAATAATCAGTTGCTGGCAGTTTTTTCTTTTTCAACTTTACTAAAAATAAATTTCAGAAAAATAAATTAATATGAGAATTGACAAGTATCTACCTCTCAGGGCATACCTAAAAGTGTTAAGAAAATTTGAAGCTACGAATGATTCCGATATAAGTATCAAATCAGGACCTTTGAAGGGTTTCAAGTGGAATGTAAAATCAAATACAAATGATTTCTTTACAGGATTATATGAAGAAGAATTTGTAGAGCTCTTATTAGATAAACTAAAACCAGAAGATGTTTTTTATGATATTGGAGCAAATGCAGGATACTTCTCTATTATTGCCTCCCAAATCATAAGAGCTGAAAATTCTATCTATTCTTTCGAACCAGTCCCGTACCTATTCGAAATAATTAAGCACCATGCTAAAAGTAACAATGTAAATAATGTCCGGGTATTTCCATTTGCAATTTCAAATAAGACTGGTACTGTTGAATTTTCAAATATGGATAAAACAGGAGGAAATACATACATCTCTGATTCGCAAATATTCCAAACAAGCCAGGACATCATTAAGGTGAAATCAATTACGGTAGACGACTTCCTCAAAGATACACCCAATGCTAAGAAACCAACGGTCATGAAAATTGATGCAGAAGGTGCAGAGTATGATGTACTTTTAGGGGCTAAAGAAACACTTGAGAAAAATAAACCTTTATTGTTTTTATCTACCCATGATATCCACTTACCTGGTGTAAAAGACAAGTGTTTAGATTTTTTAAAAAATCTGGATTACAAGATTGAACAAAAGATAGAAGACTCAAAAGATAAAAAACCAGGATTGGATGACTTCATCGCATATTAATAAGCAAACCAAAGTTTCCATAATAGTCCTAAATTTTAATGGATGGGAAGATACAATTGAATGTTTGAAGTCCATTGAAGCATTTGACTATCCAAACTTTAATGTTGTATTGATAGACAATGGTTCTTCAAATGAGTCTGTTCCAAAATTGAAAGCTTGGATGTCTGACAATTTAGAGTCTACGGAATTTATTGAAATTAATGATGAGAAAAGCATTCCTACTAAAAACCTAGCATTTAAAGCTAAGCATTACTACTTTGTAAAAAGTAATTTCAATCATGGATTTGCTATTGGTAATAACATAGGTATAAAATTTTCAGAGAAATCAGGATCAGATTATTGCTATTTGCTTAATAATGATACGGTTTCAGAACCTGATTCTTTAAGCAAACTGGTTTCCTTTCTTGATGGGCATAAAGATCATGTAGCGGTGACACCACAAATACGACTTTTTAAACCAGATGACAGAATTTGGAATTGCGGAGGAGAGATTTATCGATTTGCTACCAGGAAATACGATTATGCCAATGAGCATATTTCCAAAGTTCCACAAGAAGGTTTTAAAACGATATCATTGATTACTGGCTGTGCCATACTTTTTGATTTCAAGAGAACTGGTTATTTAACAGAAAAATATTTCTTTGGAGAAGAGGATTTTGAAATGTCATTGAGACTTCGAGAGAAAAAATTAAAAATGGCTTGTGTCTATGATTCAATTATCTGGCATAAGGTAGGCGGATCAATTAAGAAAGATAAAAAGTGGCCGCTTGGCAAGGTCTTCATTTTTTATTTGAGCAGATTTATGGATCTAAGGGATTATTACAGCTACCCAACTTGGTTGTTTAATGTCTCTGTCCAAACCTTTTATGCCTTTATCATGCTTGTTTTTAGAAACAAAATAGGCTTTGGAAAATCTGTCCATTTATTTAGATCAGTCTTTCAAGGATTAAAGAAATATAAGACTGTAGATAAAGAACTTTTTTACAATGCTGTTTTTGAAGAAAAATTTTACAAATAAATAAGTGAAACAAAAAATCTTACTTTTTGGCCCAAGGATAAATAATAAGAAAGGTTCTTATGGCGGGGGAACAGGTGGCTTCACAAGAAATATGTCGGCTTACCTGAATTTTTTTGAAGGAGACAATTTTGAAATTGTTCCTTCATTTCACACGATAAGAGGAGCTTCTAGATTAGACTTTTTTGTGATTCGATTTTTTAGAGATGCTTTTAGTTTTTGGAGAGATATCATCTCGGTTAAGCCAAAAGGAGTGCACATACTTGCTCAATACAGAATGGCTATTCCAAGAGAATTTATGGTTGTCCTAATGTCGAAAACTTTTGGCAAACCAGTACTCTATGAGATAAAGGCAGGTGCATTTATGAACTGGTACAAAAGTACGAATACCATTTTTCGGAAAATGATGGATTTTGTCTTATCCAATTCTAAAGTAGTTTTGTCAGAAGGCATACCATATTTATCTTTTCTTAAAGAGGAATTTAATATCGAAGCGCATTACTTCCCGAATTATGTACCGTCTAATGAGGTGCCAGAGAAAGTTCCAGCCAAGTTATCTGAAGAAAGCATCAAATTGCTTTTTGTAGGATATGCCTACAAAGACAAAGGTGTTTTTGAGTTGATAGAAGGTTGTAATCTAGCCTCTAAAAATACTTTGATAGAGTTGACTTTGATAGGTAAAGAATCAGAGCCTTTTACAGAATGGCTAAATGGTTTGGATTTAAATGAAAATTTTAAAATAAATCGCTTAGGAGTCAAGCCACATGATTTTGTTCTTGATTATTTTAATAAAGTAGATGTCTATTGTTACCCTACGAGACATGGAGGAGAAGGTCATAATAACTCTATTAATGAAGCGATGATGATGGGGCTTGTTATTATTACTACACGTCAAGGATTTTTAGGAACAGTGTTGAGCGATGAGCGGGCTTATTTTCTAAATGAAATTAGTCCAAGCGAAATTTCAAAAACCATTGAAAAGATTCATGAAGATCGAGAAGGTTCAAAAAAGAAAGCTACAAATTCCAGAAAACATTTAATTGAAAACTTCACTAGCAACATTGCTTACGAAAAATTAAATAATCATTACAAAGTGTTAACTGCCAATGAGTAAATTAAAGATAATAAATATAGTAGGAGCGAGACCTAACTTTATGAAGATTGCTCCAATTCAGAGAGCATTTGAAAAACACGCCAATGTAGAATCAAAAATTGTTCATACGGGACAACATTATGATGCTAAGATGTCGGATGTTTTTTTCAATCAGCTTGAATTGCCTAAGCCACATTATTATCTAGGGATAGGTGGAGGTTCTCATACGCAAACAACTGCCAAGATTATGTTGGAGTTTGAAAAAATTGTTGCAGATGAAAAACCAGATCTGGTACTAGTTGTAGGAGATGTAAACTCAACAATAGCTTGTACGATGGTTGCCATAAAAATGGATGTACCTGTTGCTCATGTTGAAGCAGGTTTGCGTTCAGGGGACCGAAAAATGCCAGAAGAAGTAAATCGAGTGATGACTGATTCTGTCTCAGATTACCTTTTTGTAACCGAGCAAAGTGGCATGATCAATCTAGCCAAGGAAGGGGTACCTGATGATAAAATATTCTTTGTTGGAAACGTAATGATTGACTCCTTAATTCACTTTCGTGAAAAAGCAGGACAGTCGATGATCTTGAAAGATTTGGCTATTAAGGAGAAAGATTATATTCTCATGACCATGCACAGACCATCCAACGTTGATAATGAAGATGGACTAAAAGACATTCTTGAAATTATTAAAGAAGCAGCTACTCATAAGAAGGTGATTTTTCCAATACATCCAAGGACCTCAAATAATTATAAGAAGTTTGGACTATTTGAAGAATTAAGTAATATCGATAACCTATTCCTTCTAGAACCTCAAGGTTATTTTGAATTTCTTCACTTAATGGAAAGAGCTGCATTAATAATAACGGACTCTGGTGGGATCCAAGAAGAGACTACCTATTTACAGGTCCCATGTTTGACTTTTAGAAGTTCAACAGAACGACCTATCACTGTTGACTTAGGGACAAACATTCTTTTGGCAGACCTTAATCCAACTACTGTAAAAAATCACATGATCAATATTTTGGAAGGGAATACACGAAGTGGAATTATACCTCCTTTATGGGATGGAGAAGCTGCAACAAGAATTACACAATTGTTGGTCGATAGTTTAACAAAAGTTGAAACACCTTCTTTAGTATAATGAACCAGTTCATTTGTTTTATACATATTGAGAAATGTGCAGGTACAACCATGCATCATATTCTACATCAGAATTTTCTCAATTACTTTGCCTTAAGTCCTGATAGGATTGATTATCCAGATATGACAAAAGAGCAATTGGCTAAATTTGTTAAAGCATGCAAGGTGACTGTGAGAGGAGTAGGAGGTCACATGGTCGTGCCATATGTGGATTATCAGGAAGTAATATCAGAACCTATTTTCCATTTTACATTCTTACGAGAACCTACAAAAAGATATATCTCCTATTTAAACCATCGTATCAATCGAATGAACTTTGACTGGACTTTTGAGGAGTATATTGAGAAAGAACAATTTTTTAATTTTCAAACTAAAAAAATTGCCGGAGAGGTTAACCTTCAAAAAGCAATTGACATAATAGAAAGCAAAGTAGACTTTGTCGGATTTATGAATAAATTTGATGAAAGCTTATTATTGCTTAAAAGTTTTTTCAAGCAAGATGCTTTTAATATTAATTATGAAAAATCTAATGTACTTGTTGTAAAGAAAATTAAATATGACTTCAGAGAATTAAATAAAATTCAGCAAAATCAAGTTCTTGAAAGAAATGCTGTCGATCAAGAGTTATATGACTATGTAGAAAAAAATATCTATCCTAAGTATAAATCTTCTTACAATGGAGATTTAGAAAAGGATCTTGAAAGTCATTTATTAAGTAACAAGAACCACAAGTTTTCAAAGGTCAGATTAAACATCGATAAAGCTAAGAACTATACTATAAGAAAATTGATATTTAAAAAAGAAATCTTCCATTAAAGAAAATATAATGAAACAAATCATTCAAAATTTAAAATCAGGAGAAACCATCCTTGAAGATATACCAGCACCAAAGGCAGGTGCCGGGCAGGTTTTGATTCAGACCACAAGATCATTGGTTTCTTTAGGCACAGAAAGGATGCTGGTAGAATTTGGGAAAGCCAGTTTGATTTCGAAAGCTAGACAACAACCTGACAAAGTAAAACAGGTTTTGGATAAAGTAAAATCAGATGGTTTATTACCTACCATGGAAGCTGTATTCAAAAGATTGGATCAACCTCTTACACTGGGTTATTGCAATGTCGGAAAAGTCATTGGGGTTGGCACAGGAGTTTCTGGTTTTAAAATTGGAGATAGGGTAGCCTCAAATGGTCACCATGCTGAGTTTGTGACAGTACCACAAAATTTGGTTGCAGCCATTCCTGATAATGTAACAGATGACGAAGCCACATTTACGGTCATTGGTTCTATAGGCTTGCAAGGGATACGCTTGCTAGATCCTACCTTGGGAGAGACTGTTGTGGTCGTCGGACTAGGACTAATTGGATTAATCACTGCTGAATTATTAATGGCAAATGGTTGTAACGTAATTGGTGTAGATCTTGATGATGCAAAATTGGCGATAGCCAAAGAAAAAGGGATCCAAGTAGCCAATCCTAAATCGGGCATTGATCCAGTCAAATTTGTTGAGTCAGCTACAAATGGTGTTGGTGCTGATGGTGTTATCATCACGGCTTCAGCCAAAACAGATGAGTTGATTTCTCAAGCTGCAAGAATGTGTAGGAAAAGAGGGAAAGTCATTTTGGTAGGAGTAATTGGCTTGAACTTGAGACGTTCAGATTTTTATGATAAAGAAATATCCTTCCAAGTATCTTGTTCTTATGGACCAGGAAGGTATGACGATGACTACGAACAGAAAGGAAGAGATTACCCAATCGGTTATGTACGTTGGACAGAAAAGAGAAACTTTGAAACGATTCTTGAATCTATGTCAAAAGGTAGACTTAAACTCAAGCCTTTAATCACCGAAGTCATCGAGTTGGTAGATTATAACAAAATTTATGGGGCGATTGGTCAAAGTAATTCTATTGCTTCAATCATTGCCTACCCAGAAAACTCAAGTCCTGAAACTTCAATAAAAGTTACTACAAAAGACTTCTCTGCTTCTTCAGGGAATATTGGAATTATTGGCACTGGAAACTTTACTAAAATGGTGATCCTACCTGCGATGGGAAAAATAGGTACCAACATAAAATCAATCGCATCTGCCAGGGGAGTCAGCTCTACCATAATGGCTAAAAAATATGGTATCGGAGATAGCACTACAGATTACATGCAGATTCTAAATGATCCAGAAGTAAATACAGTTATGATCACTACGAGACATAACATGCATGCTCCAATGGTTATCGAAGCGATGAACGCGGGCAAGAATGTATTTGTCGAAAAACCATTGGCTCTGAATGATCAAGAATTAAACGATGTCATCACAGCCTACGAGAAAAACAATGTTACTTTGACTGTTGGTTTCAACAGAAGGTTCTCGCCTCATATTCAAAAAGTAAAACAGTTAGTAAATGATTCTGCACCAAAGAATATGATTGCTAATATGAATGCAGGAAACATACCAGCTGACGTATGGGTGCACGATATGAAAGTAGGAGGTGGAAGAATAATTGGTGAAGCTTGTCACTTGATAGATTTGCTTTCTTACATTTCAGGATCTAAAGTAAAAAGTGTTTGTATGAATGCTTTAGGAAATAATGCAGAAGAGAATACAGACAATGCGACCATTCTATTGAAATTTGAAAATGGCGACAATGGAGTAGTCAACTATTTTGCTAATGGAGATAAGTCTTACTCCAAAGAAAGGATTGAAGTTTATTCTGAAGGCAAAACAATTGTTGTTGATAATTTTAGACTCACGATGGGATATGGTACTTCAGGATTTACAAAGCTGAAAACTAAGTTGGACAAAGGACATGCTGCTCAGTTTAAAATGCTAACAGAGAGAGCCAAAGAAGGAGGCCAGGCTTTAATACCTTTTGATGAATTGGTTAATGCAAGTCGCGCATCCATTGCAGCAGTTGAATCGCTCAAAACAAATGCGTGGGTTCAGGTTTAATATATCCGAAAGACTAAGGAAAGAATGAAATATAGTGATATCAGATTTGCCTTTGTAAAACTTGTCTATGGAGACCATAATAGAAGCTCCGCTGTCAAGAAGGCGATAAAAAAATGCCTATCAAGATTGGGCGATAATGAAATCGCGCTCAATGTAGGAGCGGGAACTACTAACTATGATAAGAGGATAAAAAATCTTGACATCTTCGAGGGAGAGCACATTGATTATGTAGGATCTGCAGAAGCCATGCCGATGGCTGACGGGACCTTTGGTCTTGTCTTAACTCAAGAGGTGCTGGAACATGTTCAAGATCCTTTTCAGGCTATGAATGAAATCTATCGCGTATTAAAACCAGGCGGTACATTATACTGTCAATTGCCTTTCATTATTGGTTATCATCCTGGTCCTACTGACTTTTGGAGGTTTACCAAGGAAGGGATAAAGGAACTTGTTGAAAAGTCTGGATTTGTCATTGAAGAACAAGGAATTACAGTGGGCTCGTCAACAGGATTTTATAGAATTGCTGTAGAGTATTTTTCTGTATTGCTGTCTGTCCCTTTACCTTTTTTGTATACAGCTTTCAAAGCCTTATTTGCTATTGCACTTTATCCTATTAAGTGGCTGGATTACATCATGCAATTTTCTAAACAGGCGGATAGAATCCCGGGTGGGTATTACGTAATTGCTAAAAAAGCAATGGCTTGATCGGTAAAGTCAAAGTGATTAATCAGGTCGCAAAAAATATGGGCTGGCGATATGTCGCTTATAGAGGTCTTTATGAATTTAGGAAAAAATCAGGTTTACTAAAAAAGGCATTTCCTGTTGAAATTCAAAATAAGAAATTCATTTCATTAGAAGATTGGAGAACAACATCAAGTCCTTTCTTTTTTAAAGATAAGGGCGCTCTGGGTTTTAAGAAAGTAAGACACCCTAAGCTGGAGAAACAGTACAAGGATTTTGTTGACAAAGGAATTTTAACATACTTTCAATCGACTCCTTACTCCATAGGAAAGGATTACAATTGGTTGAAGAACCCAGATTCTGGGCATGAATATAAATTGGTTCATTGGACAGAGATTCAAGATCTTTCGAAGGAGGCTGGAGACATTAAATATGTTTGGGAAAAATCAAGATTCACATTTCTTTACACTTTGATTAGACATGATTATCATTTTGATAGTGATAATGCGGAAGTTGTTTTTAGTGAAATTGATTCTTGGATAAAAAGTAATCCCATCAATCAAGGACCAAATTTTATCTGTTCTCAGGAAATTTCGATTCGGATTATCAACTGGACTTTTGCCTTATATTATTACAAGCAACATGAGGCCTTGACGGAATCTCGTTTCCAAAAAATCATGTCGGCAATTAATGCTCAACTGGAGCATGTATATAACAACATCAATTTTTCTAGAATCACTGTTCGTAACAACCACGCCATTACAGAAACATTGATGCTTTACCTTGGTGGCATATTGTTTCCATTTTTTGACAATGCAAATCTTTGGAAAACGAAAGGTAAAAAATGGTTTGAAGAAGAAATAGCCTACCAAGTCTATGAAGACGGTACTTACTTACAGTATTCCCACAATTACCAAAGGGTAGTACTTCAATTGATGACCTGGGCTTTTTATCTTTCTTCTGCGAATGGTGAAAGTTTTTCTGATACTACTTATAAAAGAGCAAAGGCCAGCATCAGTTATTTAAAACAATGTTGTGATAAAACCTGTGGTTATTTACCTCACATGGGTCCTGATGATGGTGCGCTTTTCTTTAAACTAAATGAAGGACATCATAGAGATTATCGTCCTCAATTAAATGCCTTGCATTATTATTTTGAAAACGAACTGCTCTATGATCAGGAAGATTTTTTAAGAGAGGACGTGGATTGGTTGAGTTGTTCACAACAGAAAAAAGAAGAAAGGAATTCGGACACTTTAAAAGATAATCCAATCCAGTTATTTGCAGAAGGTGGAATTGCGACTTTTAGAGAAAAGGAAAGCCTTACTTTCATTAGAAATTGCAAGCATCAGCATCGTCCATCTCATGCGGACAATCTGCATGTTGATATATGGTACAAAGGAGAAAATATACTAAGAGATTCAGGAACCTATAAGTACAATACAGAACAAAAATATACAGCTCACTTCAATGGTACTAAAGCACATAATACTTTAGGAATAGGAGAGGAGGATCAAATGAAGAAGGGCCCTAGATTTATTTGGTTGAATTGGTCAAAAGGAATTTCTAATCGTATTTTTGATCAGGATGATATTTATATATTTGAAGGAAAAGCAGCAGTTTATAAACAATTAGGGGAGGGCATAATTCATGAACGCAAGATTAAAAAGCTTAAAGGAATTGCCTCTTGGGAAATCATAGATTCCATGCAACATGACACTGGTCAGGAAATAAACCAATATTGGAATCCATCTTCTTCTTTTGAGACGCAATTTACCATTGAAGCTTTTGATGAGGATGGACCAATAGAGTTAAAAAGATTAAACTCATGGTATTCTCCTTTGTATGGACAGATAGAAGATGCAGAGACTATTTGTTTTACATCTAAGCATAAGCAAATCACAACGAGAATAAAATTAAAATGAATATACTTTTAGTATATCAATACTTTCATGATAAGGAAGTGATTGGAGGATCGCGGTTTAACGAAATGTGCGAAAGCTGGGCGAGACAAGGACATAAGGTAACAGTATTAGGCGGCATCATTCACTATGCTTCTAAGGCTGAGGTCCCGGAAGGATATAAAGGGAAATTTTTGGTCCGAGAACAATATGAAGAAAATATAGAAGTCATTAGATGTTATGTTTCTCCTGCTTATAATTCCAGTTACCTAGGGAGATTCTGGGGGTATTTGTCTTTTGTTATATCGAGTATTATAGGTGGCCTTTTTAAAGCACGATCCAAATACGATTTAGTACTTGTATCTTCTCCAAATCTATTGAATGGAATCACAGGATATGTACTTTCTCGGCTAAAGCGAATTCCTTTGGTTTTTGAAATAAGAGATCTATGGCCAGAATCTGCCATTGATACAGGTGTGTTAAAAAATAAAAAACTAATCAACTTTGCCTACTGGCTGGAAGGATTTATTTATAGAAAATCGGCATTGATCAATGTATTGACTCCAGCTTTTCGAGAAGCTTTGATTGAGAAAAAAAATGTTGTTCCTGAAAAGATTGTCTTTATACCCAATGCAACAGACTTCAGAATTGCGGATGAACTACATGACAATTTTGATGCAAAGGCCTTCAAGAAAGAATTGGGTTTAGAAGACAAGCTGGTGATTATATATGTCGGTGCTCATGGGGTCGCTAATCATTTGGTTCAAGTATTGGATACAGCAGAATTAATTGAAGATACGAATGCTGTGTTTTTATTAGTCGGGGGAGGAAATCGAAAAGACGAGCTTGTTTCTGATGCTAAAAAAAGAGGCATCAAAAATGTGATTTTCAAAGATCCTGTTCCAAAGACAGAGATCATGAAATACATCATGGCTTCTGATATAGGTACCTCTGTCTTAATGAAAGTAGACACTTTTAAAACCATATATTCCAACAAGACTTTTGATTATATGGGATGTAAGAAACCAATCCTTATGGCTATTGATGGTGTCTCAAGAAAGTTGGTTGAAGACGCTGACTGTGGGATTTATGTTGAACCAGAAAATCCTCAAGAGTTTGCTGATAAAATAAGATACTATCTTGCTCATCCAGAACTTTTACCAGTGCATGGGGAGAACGGTTACAAGTTTGCAAAACAAAATTTTGATAGAATGGCATTAGCTGAAAAATATGTTGAACACTTAAAAGATCTCGTTAATAGAAAGAAATGAGAAAGCCAAATATGATTATCATAGGTGCACCTAAAACGGGTACCACTTCTTTACATTACTATTTGTCTCAGCATCCTGACATTTTTATGAGCGATGATAAGGAGCCTCATTATTTCTGCACAGATTTGCATGAAGAGAATGATGATTTTTTTAAGTTCAATAAGTATTTTAGATATAGATCAGAAGAAAAATATCTCTCAATATTTCAGGATGCTGAGAAAGAGCATGTTGTGGGAGAGGCTTCAACTACCTATATCTATTCTAAAGTAGCGGCTAAGAATATTCATAGTTTTGATCCTTCTACGAAGATTATAGCCATTATAAGAGATCCATTAGACCTTGCCTATTCTTGGTACAATTATCTAAAGTTTTTGACACATGAGACTGCTGTCTCCTTTGAAGTTGCCTTGGAACTAGAAGCTTCTAGGAAGGCGGATTCTAGCAAGATTCCAGATTGTGTTTTATATCCAACAAGTATTTTTTATAGCGAGGTAGTGGATTTTAAAAATAACCTTAAAAGGTTTACGGATCTTTTTCCAAAGGACCAATGCAAGTTCATACTTTACGATGATTTAAAAAATGATGTTGCTGCTGTTTATAAAGAGGTTTTAGAGTTTTTGAAAGTTGATCCTAGTTTTGAAGCAGATTATTCTATGAAGAATGTTTCGGGGGGAGCAAGATTTAAAGGAGTGAAAGAAAAGGTAGATAATATAAGTTTTGCCTTTCGGCAAAAGTTTTATCAATACAGGAACACAGTAGTTTTGAAAAAAGCAAAAGAAGCATATAATACTGTTTTTGTAAAGGAAGGTGAAAAGACATCGCTTTCTGAAAAAGAGCGAAGAGAAGCACAGAAATGGTTTAAAAACCAAGTGGAAGAAACAGGAAAGATGCTAGGAGAAGATTTATTAAATAAATGGAAATATCAATCATAAATTGAATATACTCATAACATCAGCAGGTAGAAGGGTTTCTTTGGTTTCTTATTTTCAAAAAGAAGCCAATCGTATTTTAGGTGCTACGGCAAAGGTTTTTACCACCGACCTTTATCCAGAAATGTCATCAGCTTGCTTGACTTCTGACAAAGGTTTTAAAGTTGGACGCTTTACGGACGAGAATTATATGGATGTGCTGTATGATCTTTGCGTTGAAAATAAAATCAAACTCATTATACCTACGATCGATACAGAATTGAAACTATTGGCTAGGGATCGAGCGCGATTTTTGGAAGCAGGAATTCATAGCATTGTTTCAGAAGAATCGTTCATTGATGTTTGCAGAGATAAGCGAAACATGAATGCTTTTTTTCTAGAGAAAGGATTTTTGGTACCTGAAAAAATTGATATTGATAATCCTGCATTTCCAGTTTTCATTAAACCATATAATGGAAGCAGCAGTCAGGATATTTTTTTAGTGAAAGATGCTAGCATGCTTGCAGATTATATGAAAGACAAGGATCGTTTCATGCATCTGGAATATTTATCTCCTAAAGATTATAAAGAGTATACCATTGATCTATATTATAACAATCAGGGAGATTTAAAATGCATTGTACCAAGGGTAAGGATAGCCGTAAGGGGAGGAGAGACCAATAAAGGGATTACGCAAAAGCAGGAGTTGATTATCAATTTTGTAAAAGAAAAACTTGGAAATATTGAAGGCGCTAGAGGATGTTTGACTTTACAAATATTTCACGGGAAAGAAAATAATAAAATTTACGGCATTGAGATCAATCCTAGATTCGGAGGAGGTTATCCATTAAGTTATTTGGCAAAAGCCAATTATCCAGCTTGGATAATAGAGGAATACATCAATAAGAAAGAAATTACTTTCTTTGAAGACTGGGAGGACAATCTACTATTGCTAAGACATGACAATGAAATGTTAGTACATGGATTTGATTATTAATAAAAATACCTTTTTGGTTTTTGATCTTGACGATACCTTATACAAGGAAATAGATTTTCTCAAATCTGCTTATCGACATATTGCTTTCTTGCTTGAGGAAGATTTGGATGATTACATCTATGAGGAGATGATTGAGCTATATGAAGAAGGAGCCTCTACTTTTGATGTGATCAAGGAAAAGTATGACTTTGAGATGAGTGTCAAAGAAATGGTTCATGAATACCGTTACCATCTACCAACAATCAGTCTAAACAGAGAGACAGAATTGCTATTTGAGGAGTTAAAAAGTAAGGAGGTCATGATGGGGGTCATTACAGATGGGCGAGGAGAGAGTCAAAGAAATAAACTGCATGCACTTGGTATTCTAGATCTTTTTGAAGATTTAATTATTTCAGGAGAATTTGGCTCAGAAAAACCCGATGAAGCCAACTTTAAATATTACAATAATAAGTATCCAAATAAATCATTCACTTATATAGGGGATAATTTTAAAAAGGATTTTCTTAGTCCAAATAAATTGGCTTGGAGGACGATAGGCATACTAGATAACGGGCAGAATATTCATAAGCAAGATTTAGGTTTATCTGCTGAATTTTTACCACAACACACCATAAAAGATTTTTCAGAATTAAGTTTAAAATTTTCTAATTCATGATACCATTATCCGTTCCGCATATTTTTGGAAACGAAGCGAAGTATGTACAAGAGTGCATTGAAACTGGTTGGGTTTCATCAGCAGGAGCTTATGTGACAAGATTTGAAGAAGCTATTGCTGAGTATACAGGTGCGAAGTATGCTGTTGCTTGTATGAATGGCACGGCAGGATTACATCTCAGTTTGAGGTTGTTGGATGTGGAAAGAGATGATTTGATTATCTGTCCAAACATTACTTTTATTGCAACTTTAAATTCTGTGACCTACGCCTGTGCCAGACCTTTGTTAGTGGATGTAGATCCAAAGACTTGGCAGATGGATATGGATTTGCTAGAAGCAAAATTAGCATCCGATACTTACCAGGAAGGGGAGCATATTTATTTAAAAAGTACAAAGCAAAGAATTGCAGCTATTATGCCTGTGCACGTCTTGGGTAACATTGGAGATTTAGACAAACTGATGTCAATTTCTGCAAAGTATAATTTGCCAATCATTGAAGATTCAACGGAGTCTTTAGGATCCTTTTATAAAGGGAAGCACACGGGTACTTTTGGGAAGCTTGGTGTTTTTAGTTTTAATGGTAATAAAATCCTCACGACTGGTGGAGGAGGAATGATTGTTACAGATGATGAAGAACTAGCTAAGCGGGGCAAACATCTCTCCACGCAAGCTAAAGTGTCTGCAAACGAATACATTCATGATGAGGTTGGATATAATTACCGTCTTGTAAATGTATTGGCTGCTATTGGTGTAGCTCAGATGGAAAATTTTGAAATAGTACTTAAAAGAAAGCATGAGATAGATGCTTTTTATAAGTCTGAATTACAAGGAGTTGGAGACATTCAGTTTCAAGATGTTTTAGAGGATGTAAAACCTAATTTTTGGTTGTGCACCATTAAGACTGATAAAATGAGAGGCTTGTTGAAACACTTGAATGATAGCAAGATTATTAGCAGGCCTTTTTGGATGCCGATGAATCAACTGGAAATGTTTAAAGGAGATCCTTACTTTTCAACTACGGATAATTCTGCAGCGATTTATGAGTCTTGCTTGAGTATTCCTAGTTCGTCTAACTTGACTGATGAGCAGTTGAAGACGGTGGTGAAGGCAATTAAGCAGGTATATTAGTATCAATTTTAAGGGGGAATAGAAATGGATGTAAAAAAGAAAACGGTGATTGGTAAAGAGAAAAGTGTAAAGTAAAAGAATAGCAAAAAACTTTACCGTTTAACAATTACCATTCACCAATTACTCTTTAATAAGTACGAACGCTAGATAAAGGAACTACTGATATAGTAGTTTTATTCACTACAAAAAGAAATACGAACTTCAATGAACATAGATTTAAATCAATTTATAAAAGATCACATCACTTACAGGCAAGAAAGTTTTTTTGCAGCTGACATCAAAGCAAACGCCGCAGAACTGACTGCTAAGATAAACGGTAAACGAGTATTGGTAATCGGTGGAGCGGGCACGATAGGTTCTTCTTATATAAGAGCTATCTTGAATTATAAACCTTCGCGTCTTTATGTAGTGGATACCAATGAGAATGGATTGACGGAATTAACAAGAGATCTTAGATCAAGAGCGGGGCAGTATGTTCCTGAAGATTACAAGCCTTATCCAATTAATTTTGGATCTGAGGTTTTTTATAAGATGATGCAGAAGGAAGGACCGTTTGATATCATTGCAAATTTTGCTGCGCACAAACACGTACGGTCAGAAAAGGATAAGTATTCAGTGGAAGCGATGATTGAAAACAATGTTTTCAAAGCCAATGATTTTTTGAAGTTTTTGAAGGAAAATCAGATGCCGGAACATTTCTTTTGTGTGTCAACTGATAAAGCTGCAAATCCTGTGAATGTAATGGGTGCTTCTAAGAAGTTGATGGAGGATGTGATTATGAGTTATAGTACTGGTATACAAATATCAACGGCACGTTTTGCAAACGTTGCTTTTTCAAATGGTAGTTTGTTGGATGGCTACATTCAACGTCTGATGAAGAAACAGCCGTTCTCTTGTCCGTCAGATGTGAAACGATTTTTTGTTTCGCCAGAAGAGTCTGGACAAATATGTATGTTGGCTTGTATGCTGGGGGAGTCTTCAGATATTTTCTTTCCAAAATTAAAGGAAGACCAAATGGTCAACTTTAAAGACATCACTTTGGACTTTTTTAAATCCATGGGACTAGAGGCGGATCTTTGTTCTTCGGAAAAAGAAGCAAAAGATAAAGCATTGAAATTGACAAAAGATTCTACTTCCTATCCGGTTTACTTTTTTGATACAGATACTTCGGGAGAAAAATTGTATGAAGAGTTTTATACTTCTACAGATGTTTTGGAGATGGATAAGTTTTCTTCTTTGGGAGTCATCAAGAATGCAAAGAAAGAAGAAATTGCGATGATTGATGAACGAATCAATGCGCTTAAGAATTTATTGAATACGGATGAGTATCAAAAGTCTGACATTGTAAAGATGCTTACCCAGTATATTCCAGATTTTGAACACATTGAAACAGGTAAGAGTTTGGATCAGAAAATGTAGGAACAATTTATTGATTAACCGATTAACCGAACATTCGAGCAAATGGAATATTGGAATCGATATTAACTAAGGATCTTCAACCATAAATGGCATTAAAAGTGAAAGTATAATTTATGTACAAAATAATAAAACGTTTTTTTGATTTCTTCTTTTCGGCGATAGCTACTTTGATTATTTCGCCAATTTTGATTCCTGTGATGATTGGATTGAAGTTGACAGGGGAAGGATATATATTTTATCGTCAAGATAGGATAGGGCATAAGAACAATAATTTTGATATTCTCAAATTTGCTACCATGCTTAAGGACAGTCCTAACATGTCAGGTGGTGTGATTACGATGAAAAGAGATCCTAGGATTACTCCGATGGGTGGTTTTTTGAGAAAAACAAAAATTAATGAGATTCCACAGCTCTTTAATGTGCTAAGAGGGGAGATGAGTTTTGTAGGACCAAGACCTGTCATGCCGATTAGTTTTGCACAGTATCCGGAGGATGTGAAGAGCGTAATCTACAATGTTACTCCAGGTATAACAGGGATAGGTTCTATCATATTTAGAGATGAAGAAGAATTGATAACCCAAGCGAAAGCCGAAGGCAAAGAGCCTTGGGATTTTTATAGAAATCAGATTTATCCTTTCAAAGGAAAAGTAGAACAATGGTACCAAGCAAATCAATCTTTTTATGTTGATTTTATGGTGCTCTTTCTGACGGCTTGGGTAATTGTTTTTCCTGATAGCCAATTGTTGCATAAAGTTTTCCCAAGCATTCCAAAAAGAGATTTTTGATTAAACTTTCTTACAAAGTACTTATAATGAGATTACACTTTTTGATGGTATTTTCTTTATTGTTCTTATTAGGGAGCAAGCTCGACGCACAATTTGTTAATCCGCCAGTATACACCTTTTTTGCAAATGGCTTTGAAGCAGACTTGCAAAAACTTGATTCGGAGACACATACTTCGATAAAACCATACAATTCGTTTGAAGTGAAAAATTCCTACGATTCTCTGATGCAATCGCTGAGAATAAATACGGATTTCGCTACCAATAAGCTACTAGGAAAAAAGCTATTTAATGAGCCATTTTTTGATATTAGCGGGCCTGATTTTGATATTCATATCAATCCATTATTCGATTTAAATTATGGATCAGATGCGAATTGGCCAAACCGTAATCCTTACTCTAATACAAGAGGGATACAAATTCAGGGTCGAATACTAAAGTCTTTGCATTTTTACACAGACTATCACGAGAATCAATTGGTATTGCCAAGGTACTTGCACAATATAGCAGATGAAAAAGAAGCTGTTTTTGGAAGAGGCAAGTTCAAAGAGTTTAAAGGTGGTCCTGGAAAAGATTTTGGATTTGCTACAGGTATGTTTTCTTTCCAGCCTAACAAGATATTTAATTTTCAACTTGGTCATGGCAAGCACTTCATAGGGGAAGGCTATCGTTCTTTATTACTTTCAGACAATGCCTACAACTACCCATACCTTAAGATCACCGCTAATTTTTGGAAGATAAAATATTGGGTACTTTATTCAAAGATGAACGACATCAATAATTTTTATCCAGATCAATCCTTTTTAAATAAATACAGTACTTTTCATTATTTATCCGTCAATCTGACAAAGAGGTTGAATGTCGGCATTTTCGAAACAGTTATTTATGCGGATGAATCGGGCAATAGGGGATATGATGCAAATTTCTTCAATCCAATTATATTTTTCAGACCGATTGAATCTTCCGTTGGCTCTAGATCTGGAAATGTAATTTTGGGAGCGAATTTAAAGTACAAAATAACGAATCAGCTTCATGCTTATGGACAGTTTGTCTTGGATGAATTCAATACTTCAAAGATAAGTGAAGGAGATGGATGGTGGGGAAATAAATTTGGTTACCAACTTGGAGTTAAATCGTTTAATACGCTCATCGATGGTTTGACTTTTCAAACGGAGCTTAATTCAGTTAGGCCTTATACTTACACGCATGTTACTTCCTTAAATAGTTACAGCCACTATAATCAAGCTTTGGCACATCCGCTTGGTGCTAACTTTTTTGAATCCATTACTTCTGTTGGCTATCAATACAAACGATATTTCGGAGAACTGCGTTTTGTTTATTCTAAGCAAGGCTTAGATGCTACGGAAGAAAACTGGGGATCAGATATCTTCAAGCCATACACCACTCGAGAACAAGAATTTGGGAATGAAACCTTGCAAGGCGCCGAAACTACGAAGACTATTATCGACTTTAAAGTTGGTTACATCATCAATCCATCTTATAATCTTCGGATTGAGGCTGGCATCATGAATAGGAGCTTGGATGGTTTTGTGCCTGCTTCTGATTTTGCTAAGACGAATTATTTCTTTGCTGGTTTGTCTACGAGGTTGTATAATTATTATAGTGATTTTTGAATTGACTTCACGGATTTTTTTACTTCCAATTTAGTAAGATTAGTTAGGTCACAAAGCCTCGCTAAGAAGCGCAAAGATTCACAAAGGATTTTGAGTTAAAAGGATTTAAGTTGGAGTTATATTTACAACTAGATACAAATCAAATCTGAACTAAGAGTTGCGAGACTTTGTGCTTCTTTGTGAAACTTGGTGTCCCAACTTATAAGATTCGCTAGGACACAAAGCCCGCAAGAAAACACAAAAATTCACAACGAATTTTTTCACAAGTATTCTATTCAAAATTTCAAATACGGTCCCACCTTTTCTATTTCCACTTTCGATATAACTTTCGTTTTTTCTAAATCCATGCTATCCTTAAACGGCCCATGATTCTTCCTATAATTTACAATCACTTTAGCTTGCTTCCAAGAGAAGTAGGGGTGTGCTTTTAATTCTTCCATACTCACCTCATTGATATCAATTTTTTTTGCTTCAGTACTTGAAATTTCTAAGTAAGGTTCTAAGGCTTGAAAGAGACTATCTGTCATTCCATAAGTTTCTTTGACCTGTTCTTTTGAATGAAAGCCTCCGAGTCTATCTCGGAACTTCACAATGCGTTTTGAGAAAACAGGACCTATGCCTCTAAGCAATTGCCATTCTTCGGCACTAGCCAAATTGATGTCTACATTGGCTTGTTTCCATTCTTGCTTTTCATATTTAGGCCATTTCACTTCCTTCTTTTCTTCCTTTATCTCCACTACTTTCTTTTCAATTTTTATGTAGGGCGCTAAGCGTTCATAGTCTGCTTTTTTTAGGCCATAAACTTTTTCAAAATCAGAAGCCGCTCCAAAAGGAACTGCCTTTCGAAAATTGAGAATGGTTTTTATTGTTTTTGCTGATAAGCCAAGGTGTTTAAAATCTGCCTCATTCGCAGTATTCGGATCAAAGTCAAATAGAGCTTGGACGACGGGAGTTGAACTTTCTACTTTTTTAACATTCTTTTTCTTTTGAGCTTGGAGTTCTATGTAGTCTTTCAACTTTTCAAAATCTGCATTGTTTATTCCATAGACCTTGAGCAGGTCTTCAGGTTTATTAAACTTGCCACCTTTATTTCTGAAGTTGAGCAAGGTTTTTACCTGTTTTTGGCTTAGACCA
>CALIIW010000011.1 GCA_938018185.1 uncultured Saprospiraceae bacterium | reverse complement strand
AAATGCCTTAAAACATATTTCTGCCTTTGCTTCAAATTTGACAATCAATTTAGAGCCGGTCTATGGAATAATTCTAGCTGTTTTTTTACTTAAGGAAAATGAAGAATTAAATTCAGGTTTTTACATCGGATCGGCAATGATTATTTTTGCGGTAATGGTTTATCCTTATGTGAAAAAGAAGTTGGATTAGCAGATTTATGTCTTGCAATATTATGGTGCAGGGCATCCCCGATGCATTTGTATTTTATCATAGTGCACGGCATCCCCCTTCACCTACATGATTTTATTCTCTTTGAAAATGCTTCGTTTTCCGTTTTACATGATTTCATGTAGCATCAGGGCATCCCCTGATGCATTGGTATTTTATTTGGTGCATTTCACAGCCTGATACAATGATATCTATTATCCTAATAATATTATCTTTACAAAAAACGAAAACCATGCACTTAGATGTTCTGCACATCTCCTTTGAATACTTCCCTGCGGCTAAAGCAGGTGGTTTAGCTGATGTGGTGGGTGCATTGCCTAAATATCTGAATCAAGGAAAGCTAAATTCTGCCGTTGTTATTCCAAAGCATGGCACAAAGTGGATACTTGCACAGAAATGGACAAAGGTTTACACTGCAGACATCAAGCTTTTTGATACTAATTTCACCTATTCCATATACAAGTTTGAGGGCAAAGCCCATCCTTTATATGTTGTTGACGCTCCTGGACTTTTTGATAGAGCGAGTATATATATTAATAAAGAAACAGGGCAAGGTTATAAAGATGAGGTACAAAGATCAATAGCATTCCAAATCATGGTGATGGATTGGCTTTTAAGCTTCAAGAAACCTGCTAAAGTTTTGCATTGCCATGATCATCATACCGGACTAATTCCATTCTTTATTAAATATAGTAAACAATACACTAAGCTAAAAAACATACCAACTGTGTTCACCATTCATAATGGAGAATATCATGGTTCTTTTGATTGGAAGCAAAGTCATTTGTTGCCTTCATTTGATATTAGTAAGCAAGGGCTTTTGGATTGGGGGAACCTTATTAATCCACTTGCTACTGGGATTAAGTGTGCTTGGAAAGTTACTACAGTATCTCCAGGATATATGGAGGAATTAAGATACAATTCCTCTGGTCTTGAAACTTTGATTGAACAAGAAAGCGAAAAATCGCTAGGTGTAATTAATGGGATAGACACTACTGTTTGGGATCCTTCTACAGATGCTATGATAGCAAAAAATTTGAATGGAGATCTTGCTTCATTCAAAGCTGAAAATAAAAAGGCTTTAGAAAAAACTTTTAAAGTAGATTTTCGTAAACCAATTATAACTTTTATTGGGCGTTTTGCTCATGAAAAAGGAGTCCAATTTTTACCGGACTTGATCACCAGGTATTTATCCTTTAAAGATGATGTTTCATTTTTAATTTTAGGTACCGGGAGCAAAGACTTAGAACTTTTATTACAAAAGACCAAAGCCTTGTTTCCAAAAAATTGTGATCTAGTCTTAGCTTATGATGAAAAATTGGCTCACCAACTTTATGCAGGTTCTGATTTTTTAATTATGCCTTCCAAAGTTGAACCCTGTGGCTTAAACCAAATGTATGCGATGCGTTACGGCACCATTCCAATCGTTCATGGAGTAGGTGGTCTAAAGGATACTGTTGTAGACTTTAGAGAAAAGAATGGTTATGGCATTCGCTTTGACAGATTGACTGTTTATGATGCTTTTGATGCGGTAAAACGAGCAGCTGAATTATATTCAGATGAAAAAAAGTTTTTTAAAATTAGAGAGAAAGTTTTGGCTTTGGATTTTTCTTGGGAAAGGTCCGCTAAGAGTTACAAAAACATCTACTCATCATTGATGAAAATTAAATAAAGAAATATGGCTCATAAGATGGCTTGCATGATTTTAGGAGGAGGAGCTGGGACAAGGCTTTTTCCTTTAACAGAACAAAGATCAAAACCTGCAGTGCCGATTGGTGGAAAGTATAGATTGATAGACATTCCTATTTCAAACTGTTTGAATTCTAAGATCAATAAGATTTTTGTATTAACTCAGTTTAATTCTGCGAGTTTAAATCAACACATAAAAAACACTTATAATTTTGATATATTTTCATCTGGCTTTGTAGACATCCTTGCGGCTGAACAAACCCCTAATGATGACAAATGGTTTCAAGGAACTGCTGATGCTGTGAAGCAATGCATGATTCATTTGAGCAAACTAGATTTTGATTTGATCTTAATATTATCAGGAGATCAATTGTATCAAATGGAATTAGATAAGTTTGCAAATTATCATGTTAGTTCTGAAGCAGATTTGACGATTGCTACAATTCCTGTAGTTGCAAAAGAAGCAACTGGGTTTGGAATCATGAAGGTAAATAAAGCGGGTTACATTGATGACTTCATTGAAAAACCAGCCTTGAAAGAATTAACCGAATGGAAGTCTGCAGTTCCCAATTCATATAAGAAGCAAAAGAAAGAGTATTTGGCTTCCATGGGAATATATATTTTCAATAAGAAAGCAATTGCAAAATTATTTAAAGAGAAGCCTAAGGCAATTGATTTTGGAAAAGAAATCATCCCTCATGCTATCACGAAAGACTATAAAGTTGCCAGCTTTCCTTATGAAGGATATTGGGAAGATATTGGAAATATTGACTCCTTTTTTAAGGCAAATTTAGCCTTAGCAGATAATCTACCTGATTTCAATCTTTTTGATAAAGAAAAGCCTGTTTACACAAATCCTAGAATGCTTCCCCCTTCTAAAGTTTTTGGAACACGATTCAACAAATCTTCTTTGGCAGATGGCTGCATTATACATGCAGATACGATAGATAATTCTATCATTGGAATTAGATCTAGAATTGGAGTAAAAACAATCTTGAAAAAGGTTGTTGTTTTTGGAAACGATACTTATCAAACTTTAGAAGAAATCATCAAGCTGAAAAAGCGTAATAGGGTTATGGGTATTGGTGATAAATGCTATATCCAAAATGCAATCATTGATAAAGATGTTTGCATTGGCGATAATGTCACAATTGTTGGAGGCAAGAAATTGAAAGACGAACGCACAAGCCAATATGTAATCAATCAAGGCATCATTGTGATTAAGAAGGGAGCGATTATAAAAAATGGAACCAAAATTGGATTGCCTAAACCTAAACGATCATAAGTTTTCTGTAGAAAATATATTGAATATTCTGGATAAAGCTGAAAGGGTGTGAGGGTGAGATATTTGATTATCCTTAATCAATTCTTTTAGTTCTTCTCTGCTCATTAGCATGACTTCGATATCTTCCGCTTCATCAAGTTCTTTTGGATTGGTCAAAGCTGCATCATAGGCAACAAAGTGATGTATTTGACTATCCATAAAAACTGGATTTGCATAAACGGCTCCTAGATACTCCCAGTGAGGAGCTGTAAAACCGGTTTCTTCTTGAAGTTCTCGTTTTGCTGCTATCAGTGGAATTTCTTCATCTTCTATGAAACCACCAGGCACCTCTAATGAAAACTTTTCAGTGCCAAAACGGTATTGATTAATTAAAAGAATTTTGTTTTCTGTAGTTAGGGCAACCACATTGACGGCATCATTCGCTTCTAATACCGTCACTTTTACCTCTTTATTGTTTCTTGGATTTTTTAAGAAATCATACCTAGCTTTGAAAATACTCAGGTCTCCTATCTCTTCTGATTTTATCTTTTTCCAATCCTTCAAGTAATATTATTTCTGTTTTAGAATTTCACTAATATTTCGGCAGAATTCATCAAACTCCACTGTACCTAAAATTGCGAAGCAACAGTCGGTCATCTTCTTTTACCTCTATAATTATTGTTTTTGCCTTTGTAATTTTTAGAATGACCATTAGAACGAGAAGAAGATGGTTTTTTTCTGCTCTTATTTGAATTAGTCAAAGTATCTAAGAAAGTATCATCATGTAATTTGATTTTACCTTCTGACAAAGTTTCTAGATCCCTTAATATTACCTCATCAGAAACGTAATGTTCTCTGTTCCAAGTTCTGTATGCCATCTTCATGTAATTTCCAATCACCGTTGCATATTGCATACGCTTGATAGGATCGTCCATAGAAAGAGCTTTGGCAACCATGATCTGTATGTTTTTGCCATAATGTCTAAACCTTGCGGCAGAATCAGGATATTCTAAAGGTTCAGGTTTTACCTCTACTGTTTCTTTAGTTGGTCTTTCAAAATCATCTGGAGTTTTGACAGAATCCAAATTTTCATAATTGGCAATTCGGAAATAGTGCTTCCAAAGTTTTTCTTTGTAGTCTTCCATGTTTTTATTCTGAGGATGCATCTGCATCATCAAATGAATAATTCTCTCAACGAAAGCCTGTTTTTCTTCTGGGTCTTCAATAGTCTTAGAGTGCAAGACTAACATCTGTACATTTCTTCCATATTCAGGAATGATTAATTTTTCCTTGGAGGAATTGTACTCCATATTATGTGTAGTAAGTTCAGTCATAATTATTCTACAGTTACTGATTTTGCTAAATTTCTAGGTTGGTCAACATCGCAACCTCTCATTAAAGCGATATGATAAGATAACATTTGGAGAGGTATTACAGAAAGTAACGGTGTAATAGGCTCATCTGTTTCCGGAATTTCGATAATATAGTCTGCTAATCGTTTAATTTCAGCATCTCCCTCATTTACGATGGCTATAACCTTAGCCTTTCTTGTTTTTACTTCTTGAATATTGGTAACCATTTTTTCGTGTATACTTTTGTTTGTAGCAATCACGATTACTGGCATATTTTCATCTATTAAGGCAATAGGCCCATGCTTCATCTCTGCCGCAGGATAACCTTCTGCGTGGATATATGATATTTCCTTCAATTTCAGGGCACCTTCTAAGGCTATAGGGAAATTATATCCTCTACCTAAATAAAGGGCATTAGTTGAGTCTTTTATCTCTTCGGCAATGTACTTTATGTGTGCATCCTTTTTAAGAATTTGTTCAATTTTGCCTGGTATATTCTCTAACTCTTCCAACAATTGTAAATAATAGGATCTTGGAATTGTTCCTTTTTGGTAACCTAAATGGATAGCCATCAAAGTCAGCAGCGACACCTGTCCAGTAAAAGCCTTGGTTGAAGCAACTCCAATTTCTGGTCCTACATGGATATATGAACCAGCATCTGTAATCCTAGCAATAGAAGATCCAACAGAATTCACGATACCATAAAGTACCGCTCCTTTTTCTTTTGCCATTTCAATGGCAGCCAGCGTATCTCTTGTTTCACCAGATTGAGATATTGCAATGACAATATCCCGTTCATCGATAATAGGATTTCTATATCTAAATTCTGAAGCGTATTCAACTTCTACTTGTATTCTTGCTAATTCTTCAAACAAATACTCCCCGATAAGCGCAGCATGCCAGGAAGTTCCACAAGCAATAATTATAATTCTTCTTGCTTCAGTAAATTTTTGAACCAAGTCATTTACCCCTCCTACTTTTATCCACCCTTCGTCAGCATTGATACGACCACGCATACAGTTTGCAACTGTTTTAGGCTGTTCAAATATTTCTTTTAACATGAAATGCTCGTAGTCTCCCTTTTCAATGGATTCAAGCTCAATATCTAACTCTTGAATGAATGGCGTTGAGATATCATTGTTGATAGTCTTTATGGATAGTTCTCCTTTCCGACTTAGCAAAGCTATTTCTTCATTTTTTAAATAAACCACCTTCTTTGTATGCTCAATAATGGCTTTACCATCAGAAGCTACATAAAATTCTTCCTTACCTATTCCGATTACTAAAGGGCTGTCTTTTCTTGCTGCAACAAGGATATCTGGATTATCTCTATCCATAACTACAATAGCATAAGCTCCATTTACTTTTGTCAATGCTTGCCTTACAGCTTCCTCTAGATCTAATTTGTCTCTTTTTTGAATTTCTTCAATCAAATGAACCAATACTTCTGTATCCGTTTCACTTTCAAAAACATGCCCTCTTTCTATCAAAGCCAGTTTGAATGATTCATAGTTTTCAATGACACCATTATGTATTAGTGAAAGTCTCCCATTTTTAGAAGTATGTGGATGTGCATTGATATCATTTGGTTCACCATGAGTTGCCCATCTTGTGTGACCAATCCCAATAGTCCCTGCAGTAGATTTACCTCCAATTGACTTAACAAGATCCTTTACCTTGCCTTTCTTTTTGTACAAATTAAGGTCACCATTTAAAATTGCTATTCCAGCACTATCGTAACCTCTATATTCCAATCTCTTCAGACCTTCAATTAAAATTGGATAAGCTTGTTTGTTGCCTAAATAACCTACGATTCCACACATATTTTTAAAGTTGGGTGTATGTAATTTTTAATTTCATTGGATAGGTACTATGACCTGGTCCAAATAGTGCCATTCTTCTAACATTAGAAGGCTTAGGAAATAAACGTAAAAATATTTCATTGCTTGCCTCTCCATCAACAATTTCTTGAAAATGTGTGGAAATATTTAATTTGTATTTGAATACATTCTCTTCAAAATCTTCCTTATTTCCTCCTGCTACACTAACATTTCCAATACTCGTTGAAAAAGAAAAGTCTCTTACTAAGGATAATTCTTCGTTGACTATTTCTGCTGCTATAAGCTGTTCAGGCATAGGATAAAAATCTGCATCATCACCCGATACCATAGCATACACTTCTAACTCTGCTCTGTTAATGATAACATCAGATAAGGCAGTTAAATCATTCATTGCTATTTTGGTATTTACACCAGCAAAACCTTGTATAAAAAGCAAACTATCTCCTAAGGTAGGATTGTCAATGAAAGTTTCAATTTCAGAACCTGAATAATCATGTTGGTAGTTAATTGCTTTTGTACTGTAAGTTGGATCTATATTCCAACTATGCTCTCTACCAATACCATCTTTTGTATAATACATTGTCAATCTTCCCGAGCTATAATTGATGCCTCTTTTTGATGTTAGATTTGCAAACTGAAAACTCGCAATATTATTAGTTGTCTCAGTTGCTTTAACATTAAATCCTTTTAAAATGGATAAAAATTCAGAATTTGAAGTGTATGAAATACTATCTAAATTAAATAACTCCATTCCTAAAGCATCATCCATTTTTACTCTTATTGAAGGAGCAATTGTATCCACAAGGGTAGAATCAGTAAAGTAAAATGTCGTAGGAGTATCTGTAGTTTCAAACTCAGGTTCTAAACTAAAACTTCCTACAGCTGTGTTTTCAGTTTCGAAGCTTTCATTAGAAAATACTCTTTCTGCATTATCCATGTCTTCGGTCACTCTAAATATTTCAAAATTCATGGTCTCCGTGCTATCTCCATAAACTGGATCAACTGAATCGTAAGCCATACTAAGAATTAAAGAATCATAAGTTCCATCTTCAAAATCCACTACACCTAAAGTCAAAGGAAATCTCGTTTGAAAATACAATTCTGCTGATGTTTTACCGAAAATCGGATCGTTATATTCCCCACATGGGTATCTTGCTTGCAATCCACCAGGAGTGTATGTTACAACCGAATCTTCTGTAACTGTAGTGGCTGTTAGATTTGTAATTTCTAAATTTAGAATATCCAATCTATCTTGATCAACCAAGCCCGTATCGATTTTGGCCGGATCATTACAATTTAGTAACAAAAGGCTAAAGCCAAAAGCAATTACAACTAATAATTTTCTAATCACTGTAATCAAATTAGGTGAGCCTGACCAAATTGGCCAGGAATATATATCAACCAAAAGTATAGCTAGAAGAACGAATGGTTGTATCTGAATCTTAACTGCTACTTACTTCGCTTTCTAATAAGTCATGATAGAACTCCATATAAGCACTCAAATATTCTTCTTCAGTCTTATATTCAAGAACCGCCTTGTCTGTTGCTATCAATTTTGCCTCTACATCATCTTCAAGTTTTTCCGAACCTCTAATAATGGCATCTGAAAAAGTAATAGCGCCTTCATGCAAAGTAATCTTATCATCCTTTTGGAAATCTTTAAGATCCGTAGTTTCAAGATTATTAATTGTAGCCTTTTCCAAAAAGTTTTTTCCAAAACTAGTTCCAAGAGACTCTTCATAAACAGAATAGATCACTTTTGAATTCTGAAACAAAGGTTCGTTCTTATAAGCTGTTTTAAGATAAAACGGAATAAGAGAAGTCATCCAACCATGGCAATGAATAATGTCAGGTGGCCATCCAAACTTTTTGACTGTTTCTATAACTCCTTTACAGAAAAACACCATTCTGTCAGGATTATCCTTAAATGGTTTTCCTTTAGCATCTGCAAATACAGACTTTCTCTTAAAGAAATCTTCATTATCCAAAAAGTATACTTGCATTCTTGCACCTGGCAAGGAAGCTACTTTAATGATCAAAGGAAAATCATCATCATCTACTATGATATTCATCCCAGAAAGTCTTACAACTTCGTGTAAGCGATGCCTTCTTTCATTGATGGTTCCAAAACGAGGCATTAAAACCCTGATTTCCATCCCTTTTTCCTGCACGTATTGAGGTAATTTTCGTGCTATGGAAGCTATCTCAGAAAGAGCCGTATATGGGTTCATCTCTTGAGTAACTATTAGTGCTTTCTTCTTCGACATAATCTATTTATACAATTTGACCAAAAATTTGGATCAACTGGAAAGTATCACAAATTTAATAAAATATATCCACATCTCTCATTCATTAGCCCTTAAACAGTTGTTTGAGCCTATTAAAAAGCTTATTTCTTTAATTACCTTTGCAATCTTAAATTATTATATAATATGTTGGTTATTAAGCAAGTGGCAGAACTCAAGAGATTCCTTACCTCTAAACAACAAACTGGTTCCAGCATAGGTTTTGTCCCAACCATGGGAGCACTGCATAATGGCCATATTTCTTTGATAAATAGATCCATTAAAGAGTCAGATCTGACTGTTTGCAGCATTTTTGTGAATCCTACGCAATTTAACGAAGCTTCAGATCTTGAAAAATATCCTAGAACCTTAGAAAGTGACCTCGAACTGCTTTTAGAAGCTGGAACAGACCTTGTTTTTGCTCCTTCTGTATTAGAAGTTTACCCAAAAGGCCTTGAAACTGCTGTAAATATTGATTTAGGGCAGTTAGCTACAGTAATGGAGGGAGAATTCAGGCCTGGTCATTTTGAAGGGATGATGGAGGTGGTTAATAGGCTTTTGGACATTGTTGAGCCAGATAAATTATTTATGGGGCAAAAAGATTTTCAGCAAGCAGCTATCGTCAATGAGATGCTAAAACAAACAAAAAGACCTACAAAATTGGTCGTTTGCCCTATTATTCGTGAAAGCCATGGTTTAGCGATGAGTTCTAGAAATGAAAGGCTCAGCCCTGAAGATAGAGACATCGCAAAGGTTCTTTCACAGAGTTTACAGCATGTCAAGGCTAATATGGGCCAAAAAACAATCGAACAACTTAAAAAAGAGGCCGTTAAATTGATAAAAGAAGCAGGCTTAAAACCTATTTATTTTGAGATTTCTGATGGAGATTCTTTAAAGCCGCTAGAAAGCTGGGAAGAAAGTGATTACATCGTTGCTTGCCTTGCTGCTTTTATAGGAAACATTAGATTAATTGATAATGAAATAATTAAATTTCCTAAAGTTTAAATTCAAGTTCAACCTTTTCTAAATATCATTAACTTTGCGGCAATATGTGGGTACAAAGATTTAAATCAAAAATTCACCGAGCTAGGGTGACACAAGCTGATCTCAATTATGTTGGTAGCATAACTATTGATGAAGATTTAATGGACGCAGCCAATCTTATAGAAGGAGAGCGCGTACAAATTGTCAACAATAATAATGGGGAAAGATTAGAAACATATGTCATCAAGGGTAAAAGAGGTGCTGGAGTAATCTGTCTAAATGGTGCAGCTGCTAGGAAAGTAGCTGTCGGTGATATCGTTATTATTATTTCGTATGCATGGATGGATATAGAAGAAGCCAAACAATTCAGACCTGTATCTATCTTTCCAGATGAACATAATAAACTAATCTAATCTTTTGAATAGCACCTTAAAAAACATTCTCAAGTTTGTTGTCTTCTTAGGAATTGGTGTAACCATTCTTTATGTTGTATACCAAAAAAACTCAGCTACTTATCTTGCTGATTGTATGGCCAAAGGAGGTGCTGCAGAAGATTGCATCTTTTGGAAAAAATTAGTTGCAGATTTTAAATCTGCCAAATTCCAATGGCTTGTACTAGCCATCTGTTTATTTACTATCAGTAATGTTAGCAGAGCGATACGTTGGAAAATGCTCATTAGTCCCTTGGGCAAAACGCCAAGATTTATCAATTCCTTTTTATGTATCATACTTGGTTACTTTGCAAACTTGGGTTTGCCAAGATCGGGTGAATTTGTGCGAGCAGGCACCCTTTCCAAATACGAAGAAATTCCTTTCGAAAAAGTGATGGGCACTGTTGTAGTCGATAGAATATTTGATGTAATCAGTATATTAATCGTAACGGGTATTGCCTTAATAGTGGAATTTGACAAAATATGGGACTTCTTTAGTCCATACTTGGCTTTTAATACAAATTTACTTTTTGTAGGAATAGGATTACTCTTAATTTTAGTGATGCTATTTGTCTTTCGACAAAAGCTGACTCAAGTTACTTTATTTAAAAAGATCGAAAATTTAATAAAAGGCTTTGCTGAAGGGCTTTCTTCTGTAAGTAAAATCAAAAAACCTTGGTGGTTTTTATTTCACTCTGTCAACATATGGGTGATGTATTTCTTTATGACCTATGTTATATTCTTTTCTTTTGAACCAACGGAACTACTATCGCCAATCGTTGGCTTAGTGGCTTTTGTCTTTGGTGCCTGGGGTATTGTGATACCTTCACCAGGAGGAATGGGAACTTATCATTTCTTAACTCAAACTGTTTTAGGTTTTTATGGTGTCAATGAAGTTGAAGCATTTTCTTTTGCCAATATTTCATTTGTAACCATACAGTTGTTTACCAATATTCTAACTGGTATCTTAGCTTTGATACTATTGCCCATCGTCAATAGAAATTATCAAGCCAAAGCTTTATCATCCAATGATTGATTATATAAATCAAAAAATAATAAGTCAAGATAGGCTCAATTCAACATTAAATCTTTGGAGGTTTTTTAACAAAAAAATTGTCTTTACAAATGGATGTTTTGACCTTCTTCATTATGGTCATGTTCATTATTTGGCTGAAGCCAAAGCGCTAGGGGACATTCTGATTGTTGGATTAAATACAGATAATTCTATAAGTCGAATCAAAGGACCTGACCGACCGATTAAGGATGAAGCATCTAGAAGTTTATTACTTGCCTCACTTGAATTTGTTGATGGAGTAATCCTCTTTGAGGAAGATAATCCTTTAAATTTGATCACACAGATACTGCCAGATATTCTAGTAAAAGGAGCTGACTATCAAGTGAATCAAATAGTCGGAGCAGACGTAGTATTAAATAATGGAGGCCAAATACGTACTTTAGAATTTAAGGAAGGTTACTCTACAAGTAAAATGGTAGATAAGATCCGATCAGAAACAAACCAGAATTAAAATGAAACTCAAATCACTCATCCAATATTTGGAACAAATAGCACCTGCTTCTTATCAAGAGAGCTATGACAACGCTGGATTGATCGTAGGTAGTCCTGAAGATAAAATCAAGGGTGTTTTAATTTGTTTGGATTCAACAGAAGCAATCCTAGATGAAGCCATAGCTAAAGGTTGCAATGTTATTGTTGCCCACCATCCAATCGTTTTCAAAGGAATCAAAAAGTTTAATGGCAAAAATTATGTAGAGCGAGTCGTAATTAAAGCAATCAAGAATGACATCGCTATTTATGCCATACACACAAATCTTGACAATGTCCTTGAAAATGGTGTAAATGAAATGTTAGCAGGGATGCTAGAATTGGAAGATCTTCAGATCCTTTCACCAAAGCAAAATTTAAAAAAGCTCCAACTATTTCTAAATGAAGACGATTCTAATCGATTGACTGCTTCAACCCTAACAAATGGAATGAAAATCCATAAATCCCTAAGGGTTAGCAATTATGGTTTAGATGAAATGCCAGTTGTGTTATTTGAAACCTTAATAAGTCAAGGGATAGAGCATGCTTTTATTCAAAAAACAAGAAAATTGCTAGGAGAGGACATCCAATTTGAAATTTCTGATGTAAATAATCAAAATTCTAAAGTTGGTTCAGGTCTCATAGGTTATTTAAAACATCCTATCCTAGAAGAGACATTCTTGAGAAGAATGAAGTATAATTTGAACCTTAAAGTGATCAGGCATACGGCTTTATTGGGACAAAAAGTCCGAAAAATAGCCATTTGTGGCGGTGCAGGCGGCTTTTTATTGCCGCAAGCCATCAAAGCAGGGGCGGATTTCTTTGTCACTGCAGATTACAAGTATCACGAGTTTTTTGATGCCGAATACAAGCTTGTTATAGCTGATATTGGCCATTATGAGAGCGAACAATATACAATTGAGTTATTATACGAGCTCATAACGAAAAAATTTAGTAATTTTGCGTCCCATTGTACGAAAATTGATACCAATCCAGTTAATTACTTTTAGAAACAATATAAATCCTAATTCTTATGGCTAAGGGAGCAGAATTAACAATAGCAGAAAAACTTAAGAATCTTTACGATTTGCAGGTAATTGATTCAGAAGTGGATCAAATCCAAATACTCAAGGGAGAGCTTCCAATGGAAGTAAAGGATCTTGAAGATGAAATCGTAGGTCTTGAAACGAGAGTAGGGAAGCTTGATAAGCAACTTGAAGAGCTTAATGATAATTTGAGCAGACACAATAAAAACATCATTGAAGCTGAAACTTTAGTAGAAAGATATCAGAAGCAAATGGATCAGGTTAAAAACAACCGTGAATTTGATGCTTTGACTAAAGAGATTGAACTTCAGAAATTAGAAGTGCAATTGTCTAATAAGAGAATCAAAGAGGTTGAAGCTCAGGTTGCTATGAAAAAAGAGACCAGAGTTGCAGCTGATGAAAAGCTAAATGCAAAGAAGGCTGATCTTGATGTTAAAAAGGTCGAGCTAGAAAAGATTATCGAAAAGACAGAGAAGAACGAAGAAAAACTGAGAAAGAAGTCTGAAAGACAAAAGAAAGTTATTCCAGAAAGATTGCTTAAAGCATACATGAAAATCAGAACTACCTACAGAAACGGCTTAGGCGTTGTATTTGTGGAAAGAAATTCATGTGGTGGTTGTTTTAACAAAATTCCACCTCAAGTTCAATTAGAAATAGGCATGTTGAAAAAAATCATTGCTTGTGAACATTGTGGAAGAGTCTTGGTAGATAAAGGAATCATGACAGGAGAAAAAGCTGAAGCTTAAACCTTGAATTGATTTTCAAAGAAATATAATACTGAATGAATGCGTTTTTGATATATCAAAAGCGCATTCTTGTTTTAAAAGCTTATCAAATTTAATGCAAAGAGCTGTACAACATTTTTTCTTCTTCACTATTTTGATGGCATGCTTCTATCCATCGACTAATGCTTTTGCCCAATCTACTTATTTTGAGTACAGTACCCAAGCAAAGAAAGCTTATCATAATATTTTAAGTTTAAGATTTGACGAAGCAAAAGTTGATCTAGCTCATTTAAAAACTTCCGAACCGAAAAACCTGGTAATTCATCACTTAGAAAACTACCTGGATTTTTTGAAAGTTTTTATCAATGAAGAGGAAGCCGAATTCAAACTTCTTGAAAAGAACAAACAGCTTCGATTAAACAAGATCAAACAAGGTCCCGAAGATTCTCCTTACTATTTATTTATACAAGCAGAAATACAATTGCAATGGGCTCTTGCCAGACTTAAGTTTGAAGAATACCTTTTGGCCTTTACCGAAGTCAGCAAAGCATACAAGCAACTGAACAAAAACTTAGAACGGTATCCAGATTTTATAGCCAACAAAAAAAGCTTGGGCATCATCCATGCACTTATCGGTACCATACCCGAAAATTACCGTTGGAGCGTCAGACTTTTAGGAGGAATGGATGGCAGCATCAGTCAAGGAAAATCTGAAATAGAAGAAGTCCTTGAACATGCTGAAACCAATGACTTTCTATTTGAAGAAGAAACATTATTCATGTACACTTTCTTACTTCTGCATTTGGAAAATGAAGAAGATGAAGCATGGAAATTTGTCAATACAAGTAAACTAAATACAGCTGAAAGCCCTTTGGCATGTTTTGCAAAAGCAAATGTTGCCATGCGTACTGGTCGTTCAGAAATTGCAATCAACATTTTAGAAAATAGGCCTCAAGATGAAAGTTTCCATCCTTTTCATTATTTGGATCTTGTATTGGGTTTTGCAAAACTATATCGTTTGGATGTTGACGCCGATGTCCATATTGAAAAATACATTGACCTTTACCGCGGCAAAAACTACCTAAAAGAAGCCCATCAAAAATTGGCTTGGCATTATTTAATCTTGGGAAAAGAACAAATTTATTTAAACAATATGAAACTCTGTTTAAATAGAGGGGACGATGTTTTAGATAGTGATAAAACTGCAGAAGCCGAAGCCAAGTCTGGAGAAATGCCAAATCCTACTTTACTAAAAGCGAGGTTACTTTTTGATGGTGGGTATTATGAACGCGCCTATGATTGTCTTGACAATAATCCACTTCCAGAAAACGCTTCTTTCAAATTTAAATTGGAATACACCTATCGTCTAGGTAGAATTCTCCATCGTATGGATCACTTTGACGACGCCCTTGAAAATTATAAATTAACCATTTCGGAAGGGAAGACCTCTAGTTATTTTTATGCTTGTAATGCAGCTTTGCAATGTGGGTTGATTTATGAAAAAGAAAAAGAGTACGATCTCTCGAAGAAGTACTTCTTGTTGTGTCTCAGCATGAAACCGTCCAATTATAAAACCAGCTTGCATCAGAAAGCGGAAACGGGATTGCAGCGGTTGGATAATGTTGGGTTGTGAAACGGAAATAAAACGGGAATAAAACGGGAATTGGTAATTGGTAATTGGTAAACAGAAAAGTGTAAAGTAAATTTATAAGAAAAATACTTTACCCTTTTATGATTTCCGTTCACCAATTACTCTTTATTTACTCTTTATTTTTCTTGTTTCAAATCACGTTTAATCTTAATTACAGACGACGTAAAAATTGCTACTAATTCTGCACATTCCAATTGAATAGAATTCATTTCTGGTTTTAAAATTTCACTTCTACTGGACAAAATTTTAAGTGTTACTTGTGATTCCCGCAGCTCTTTTAATACAATGCTTAACTTATGCTTGAAATCAGCTTTTGACTCAGAACCTTGAGCTTCGGCATAATTAAGAGCTGGAGAAATTCCTGAACGAATAAGTTGT
>CALIIW010000010.1 GCA_938018185.1 uncultured Saprospiraceae bacterium | reverse complement strand
GAAGTAGCAGGAAGGTCCTTTATATCTTTTGGCGAAAATGGCAGCATCAAAATATTTGGTTGCCTCTAAAGCTTTGTTCTCATGAGAGGGATCTGAGGCATAGGTATTTCTTGATTTATATAAATAGTGAGGATGCCCGCTGGTTCGATCATAATGTAAACCTGCATGATGACATAAAGCAGGGACGGAAGCGACAAGAAGTTTTACTCGATCATCTAATCCTGCCACACAAGTAGAAAGACCACCACCTTGGCTGATACCCATTACACCTAAGTTCACTTTGTCAAAATCATTTCTTGTGTACAAATAATTAATAGCCTGAACTGCTCCTAATAGTCCATATCTATAGTAATTTTTATTTTGATCCGTATAGTCGTCAGGCATATATGCATTTTGATCTCCTACATCAGCCTGTGCATTGTGAATGCTTAATACAACAACAATACTATTTAATATTTCTGCATCAAACGGCCTAGCAAAAACATGACCCGCACCAGACCCATAGGATGGCATCGTAACGAAAGCTGGAAATGGACCATTGCCTTTAGGTATTGATATGAAACCATGTACCCTTCTCCCTTCTATGTTTGCAAGATTAAGTCTGTAAGTATCTGAATTTGCTGTACCTGAAAGAAAAGTTATAACGGGGTCCATCCAAGTATCATTGATCAGATTAAGTTGGTTTTGCCAAAATTGATCAAAATCTGAAGGCTCATTTCCGATAAGGTCTAGTTCAAATGGAGAGACAGCTACACCAGCCTTTGATGAGATGGCTCCATTAACTTCACATATTAAAAAAGCTGGCTCGTAATGCGTGTAGGAAATTTGAACGTTCTGTCCAGCTTTCACTTCAATACTTCCTTGTTCTAAAATAGGAGATCTAGCATCTAACTTGATGACATAATTGGCTTGTCCTGTATAATCTGCTAAAACGTTAAAATTGATTTGTTCCCCTACCTGATAAACCGCTGAAGGCCTTTCTGAAACAACATGAATTTGTGCTCGTAAAGTGCTTAAGGTAGTAAGACAGCACAGTATGATTACAAATTTGATATAGTGATATTTGTTCATGCGAAATTTGTTGTTTCTATCTAAATTCGACTACAAAAATAGGAATAAAAAGCTTACTACACATATATAATTAATCTATATGTTTTATAGCTAAAAATATCTTATTTTTGGTATTCTTTATTGCACATGAACATACACCTATACATACGTATACTGCTATTTATAGCGCTACAGCTAAGCTTTCTCGAGCTTACTGCTCAAACTGAGCTCGTATGGTCCCAAAATATAGGGGGTTCTTCCAATGATTTTATTACTAATGTTTGCTCTAATGGGAATAATGGTGCTATAGTATTAGGACACTCTTCTTCTATTAATGCACCGTTTGGAGCAAGTAATGGAAAATTTGATGTTTTTATTCAAGAATTTGATTTTCAAGGCACTGCTGGTTGGGCTAGAAATCAAGGCTCTTCACAAAATGAATTAGCCGGTCAAGTCCTATTTAATAATGACAATTCGATTCTCCAAACGGCTATAAACTATAATAGCAGAGAAGATAATAACAATATAAATTTGAACCAATTTGACCTTAATGGAGATCTTGAATTTTCAAATCTTCTTGAGTTTAAAGGATTAGGTTTCCCTAAGGAGATGATTAGTAGTTCCTCGGATGGTTTCTTCATTGTAGGAAATTTAGATGCCTCAAGTGCTAGATATGGTGGCTGGGATGTGTTTTTATATAAATTAAGTAAGGAAGGCTCAATACTCTGGAAAAAATATTTTGGAGGAAATAAATTTGATTCTGTGGAATCAATAGTAGAGCTAGAAGATGGCACTTTATTATTGACTGGTTTGACATACTCAAAAAAGGGTTTTGGCAATACCTCATTTGGCAAGAAAGATGCCTGGGCTATGCGCTTGGACATGAATGGAGAATTGATCTGGTCAAAAGTCTTCGGTACAAATGGATACGATGAATTCAATGCAGCGGCCTTAGATAGAAATGGGAATGTGGTTTTATGTGGAACACAAGGTGTTTTTGATTATTCAAATCCAATACCTGGTGGCATTTATCAAGACCAAATCTGGGTTGTAAGCCTGAATGATGAAGGCCAAATTAATTGGGAAAATCAATTCGGTGGCCTTGGAGATGAATCTGTTGCAAGTATGATCAAAGACGGTTCAGGGAACTTTGTGATTTTAGCCAATACAAAATCAGTAGACGGCATCGCCTCTCAAAACAAAGGAAAACAAGATGCTCTTGTTATAAATATAGATGCTTCAGGAGAACTTAGATGGTCTTCCACCTATGGTGGAGAAGGAAAGGATGAAGCAATGGATTTATTTGAAGATAAGGAAGGAGGACTTTGGATTGTTGGTCAAACAAATTCTAAGACAGGAAATGTAGGCCAAACTAAGGGAGAGATAGATGGCTGGCTCTTCAAAATAAAAGGAGAAGCTCCTTCGTTTTCAGCCAACCTTGGTCCAGACCTCGAACTTTGTTTAGGAGAGGAGGTGACTATAAATGCGCGTATTCCATCTTGTGATTGTATCTACCTATGGAGCAATGGATCAACAGAAGCAGAATTAGAGCTGACACCTTTCGAAGATGTTTCTTATCAAATCACAATTACTGATGCCAATGGAAATCAAGCATATGATGACATTAACTTGAAAGTAAATACTCCTCCTTCAGCAGATTTAAGTATTGTGGAGCCTAGATGCTACGGAGAAAATAATGGTTCTATTGAAGTAAATATTGAAGAAGGCTCAGAAGCTTTGTTTTTCAATTGGGATAACGGTAGTGAAGATCAAAATCAATATGGACTAATAACTGGTGAATATAACTTGACAATTACAGATGAAATTGCTTGTTCAGCAACATATACTGTACAACTAGATCAGCCGGAAGATCTTGCCTTTAGTGTTGAAACCAATACCATCAAATGTTTTTCTGATCAAAATGGTAGCATAACATTTACTTTAATTGATGGACAAGCACCTTATACTTACATTTGGAATACCGGAGAAGAAACTAATACTATCAGTAATTTACCAGAGGGCTTTTATCAAGTTACTGGTTCGGATGCAAATGGCTGTCAAATAGAATATAGTACACAACTATATGCTCCTGAGCCATTAAAAATAACAGAAAATATTACCTCAATTGCATGTTCAGACGAACCTTCTGGTAGCATCGCCCTAGAACCGTCTGGAGGGATAGCTCCATACGAATACATCTGGTCTAACGGCTCTGATGAGCCAGCTATATTTGATCTTAGTTCTGGACTTTATGAGGTAACAATTATTGATGCAAATGCTTGTGAAATTTATGAATCATATGAAATAGAAACTTCAGAAAGTTTTGAAGTCGATGCTATTGTAAATGATGTCACTTGCCATGGGATCAATGATGGTTCAATTTTTCTACAATCGGAAGAAAATGCAAATAGTTTAATTTTCAATTGGAGTAATGATGCAGTGGAGTCAGTTAATCAAAATTTAGGACCTGGAGCATATTCAGTAACAGTAAGTACGTTGGCTGGCTGTGAAGAAGTTTTAGAATTTGAAATTCAAGAGCCTAGAGCGATTGAACTGACATCGGAAATACAAAACTTGAGTTGTTTTGATTCAAAAGATGCAGCCATTGAAATTGATGTGTATGGAGGTACAGGCTTGTTATCCATTTATTGGGAAGATGAAAGCATATCTCCAAATAGAGACGGCTTAGAAGCAGGAATCTACACAGTGAGGATCGTAGATGAAAATGATTGTGCTATGGAGCAACAATTTACAATTGATCCAATTGAGGCATTAGAAATAAATGCTGAGGTGATCCAAAATGAATGTCTCGAAACAGCAGCTGGAGAAATTATTTTGTCCATAAGTGGAGGAACAGGGGAAATAACAATTAATTGGAGTAATGGCGATCAGGGACTTGTGCAAAATAACTTAGATGCCGGAAGCTATTCTGTGAGTGTCACAGACGAAAATAATTGTCAAACGGAGGCAAGTTTTGAAATTAGTCAAAGTTTTCAAATTAGCATCGAGGAAACAATCGAAGCAGTATCCTGCTTTGAAGAATCAGATGGATCTATAAATGTAACTGTAATTGATACTGAGGAAGAATTAACATTCAATTGGAGTACTGGGGATCAAGAGGCAGAAATTGAGAACCTAGAAGCTGGACTTTATTTCTTAACCATTTCAAATCCCAATGATTGCGAAAAGTTTTATGAATTTGAGATTAATGAACCCGAGCCATTAGGAATTAATGCTGAGGTAACTGATGTTCTTTGCTTTGGTGATGAAACAGGCGCATTAGAAATTTTTCCGGAAGGAGGTACAGAACCATACGAATTACATTTAATTGATGTGGAAAATAATTCTATTTCAATAGGTAATTCAGTCACTGGATTGGTTGCTGGAAATTATACCATCCAAGTTGTTGATTTTAACTCTTGCTTATTTGAATTAAATTTAAGTATTAACCAAGGAGAACAAATGCTCCCTGAATTTATAATAGAAGATATTATTTGTCCAGGTGATACTGGAAGAATTGAAGCAATAGTAAATAATGTCAGTGGAGAGATTGAATATGAGTGGTCGAATGGGATGACAGGTCCAGTCAATGATAATTTAACAGGTGGATCATACTATGTTAGTATAACTGATGAATCTGAATGTATGCTTGTCTATCAAATTTTCATAGATAATCCGAAGCCATTTGAATTGGCCCATGCATTAAGCCCGGAACAATGTTATGAAGAAAATAATGGTGAGATAGCAATTGTCTTTTCTGGAGGTACGGAACCTTATTTATTTGAATGGTCAAATGGGGCGAATGGAACTGTACTAGAAAATTTAGCACCAGGTTCTTATGATCTAAATATTTTAGATGCTAAGAATTGTGCTTTTGATACCAGCTTTGTAATTGAACCAGCCGAAGAGATTGATGTACAAGTTTCAATTATAGATCCCAATGAAGGAGAAACGAATGGAGAAATTGAAATAGAAATTCAGGGCCAAACAGGCCCATATACTATCAGCTGGTCAAATGGTCAAGAAGGAACAAGACTAGAAAATTTAGGCCCTGGTCTTTATACTTATACTATCGTTGACATTTACAATTGTGTAAAAACAGGATCCTTAGAATTGATAGAACTGGAACCCTTATCAATAAGAAACCTGTTAGAAGGAATAGAAGTCTTTCCGAATCCTGCGAGTAGAACTGTCAGTTTAACAAGTAGTGATTTAAGCTTAGAAACAGAGTTCGTCATTATTAATAGCTTAGGTCAAAGATTTGACTTTGAAATCGTTGAAAGATCTTATAGAACCGTCATTTTTAGTGTTTTAAACCTAAATGCTGGAATTTATTTCGTCGAGGGGTATACACCGAAAGGTCGAATTTTAGAAAAAATAATCGTGCAAAGAATAGATTAATATCAATATTCTCTATATTTGACATAGATTCAATATATAGGTATCTTTATTAAGTATTATCCCTACCGAAAGAAACCGAATCTTCATTTATATTAACCGCCTAGCAATATGTATTTTAATCCATGGACTTACTTAACGGGTCTCCGTTTATGCTTTTGTCTGTTAATGGGTTTTTGTCAATTTCCATCCTTACTTTCTCAAACTTCTGATTGTGTTTTTTCTTTAGAAATTGAATGGCAGAAACATTTTGGAGGTTCTAATTCCGAAATTTTACAAAATAGCCGTGCGCTTTCTGATGGAGGATACATCATGGGAGGACATAGTTTATCAGATGATGGTGATGTAGTTGAAAATTACGGTGGTGTAGATTACTGGATTCTTAAAACAGATCAAAATGGAAACGCACTTTGGAATAGAAACCTAGGAGGCGCTAGTACTGATATCGGTAATTCTGTTGTAGAAACAACAGACAGAGGACTACTTTTTGCTGGCTCTACCCTTTCTAATGATGAAGATGTTTCTTCCCCCTTAGGGTCTTATGATGTCTGGATCATGAAATTGGATCAAAATGGAAATTCTTTATGGGATCGCTCCTATGGTGGTACTGGAAATGATAGGCCAGAGTGGATTGAAAATACTCCAGATGGGGGGATAGTGATTTGTGGTACAACCTCTTCTTTTGATGGAGATATAAATGAAAATAAGGGAATTTCTGATGCGATGGTCATCAAGCTTGATCAAGCAGGAAATGTGCAATGGTCCAGAACAGTGGGAGGAAGCTCTGAAGATTTTGCAAACCATATTCAAACCACTTCTGATGGGGGATATATTGTTTGTGGAGGAACTTTCTCTTTTGAAGGTGATATTCAAATAAATAATGGAATTGCAGATGCCTTGGTTTTTAAATTGGATTCAAATGGAAATGTTGAATGGGTAAGAACTTTAGGTGGTAGTGGTGTTGAATGGGCTAATTGGAATATACAAACTCAAGACGGAGGTTATCTTTTGACTGGTCCGACAGATTCTAAAGATGGAGATTTTGCAAAAAATAATGGAGGAAGAGATTTGTGGATCTTAAAATTAGATGCATCAGGAAATACACTATGGAGACAAGTATATGGAGGAAGTAAGGATGATCTAGGCAATGCAATAGTAGAAACAGATATAAATGGATTTTTGATTGGAGGTCATTCTGAAGTATCTAGTGGAGATGTTTCAAACAATTATGGAAACTTAGATGTCTGGGTTTTAAATTGTGATGAAAATGGATTCTTAATTCAGGATTATAATTTTGGTGGATCTAATTCTGAAATGACAGAAGATTTTAGATTTACGAATGATGGCGGATTAATACTTAGTGGATTTTCAGAGTCAAATGATTTTGATTTAGATTCAAATAATGGACAAGCTGACTTTTGGGCTATTAAATTCAAACCTCTTAGTTCAGGCCTTTCAAATCCGGACCTAGGTCCAGATCAAGAAATTTGTGAAGCTGAAAATATTTTGCTTGATGCAAATGTTACGGGATGTGTTAATTGTTCTTTTTTATGGTCAGATGGTAACATGAGTCCGGCAAGAATTGTCAATGTAACAGAAACGAGTAGCTACTCTGTTGTTATAACAGACGAAACAGGCTGCTCGGTCACAGACGAAATTCTGATAAGTTTGTCAGACCTTGAACTTAATATTTCTTTTGAACATCCTTCAGGATGTATAGACGATGGGATGATCACCGTAGAAGCAATAGGAGGAACAGGCAATTATTCTTACTCTTGGTCAAATGATGTATTCGATGCAGTAAACGCTAATCTAACAGCAGGGATTTATAGAGTTACAGTTAGTGATGGCATTTGTACAAAGGATCAATTGGTTTTACTACAGCCCCAAAACGCAAATTTTCCTCAGGTGGAATTGGGTGATGATCAAACAATCTGTAACAATGCTAGCATAAGCTTAGAAGTTGCTGAGGACCTCACAGCTAATTGGAGCACTGGAGAAACCGGAAATTCAATAGAGATTAGTATTCCTGGATATTATACAGTCACAGTGACAAACGCTGATGGCTGCACTGCAATAGATGCAATCAATATTAATGGAGCAGATGAAATATTTATTGACCTAGGGGAAGATCTAAGTACTTGTGAATCTGAATTATTAATTTCAACCAACCTATCTGCCATCGAATTTATTTGGTCTAATGGATCTACAGAAAACGAAATTGTAGTTAGTGAATCAGGTATTTATGAAGTGACTGTTACAGATGCCTTCGGTTGTACAAATTCAGATCAAATAGAAGCGGAATTTTTAGAAGGCATAAATTTAGATTTAGGTGCAGACCTAACAAGCTGTGGACCTATCGAATTAATAAGCCCTATTGAAGGCTTAAATTATTCTTGGAATAACGGAAGTACGGATAGACAAATACAAGCAGAGCAATCTGGTAATTATGAATTACTAGTAACAGATGCAAACGGCTGTACCGCTATAGATGAAATTTTTGTAGAAATTTTTGAATCTCCCAATGTTGACCTTGGTGAAAGTTTAAATACTTGCGAATCTGAAATAATAATTGCAACAAATTTGAACGGCTTAGATTTCATTTGGTCTACCGGGTCTACAGAAAATCAAATTGTTGTAAACGAATCAGGATTCTACGAAGTAACAGTGACAAATGAATTTGGATGTACAAGTTCAGATCAAACGGAAGCCCTCTTTTTTGAAAGTTTAGATTTGGATCTTGGGTTGGATCAATCAAGTTGTGGGCCGATTCAGTTGATGAGCCCATTAGAAGGCTTAACGTACTCTTGGAGCAATGGCAGTACCACAAGTGAAACCCAAGTTGACCAATCAGGCATCTATGAATTAATAGTGACTGATTCAAACGGTTGTACAGCTCGCGATGAAATTGGTATAGAAATATTTGAATCGCCAAACGCAGAGCTAGGAGAAAATCTAGTTAGTTGTGAATCTATAGGAGTTAGTCTCTTTTTAGAGGAAGAGGAGGCTCTTTGGTCGACTGGTAGTACAGAAAATAGGATTACTGTTGAAGCGACAGACTGGTATTGGGTGACCGTTACAAATTCTGCAGGTTGTCAATCTGTTGATTCGATCTATGTTGAAATTTTGAATGCGGACTTCATAGATATTGAAAGTTCGTACACTTCTTGCCAATCCGTAATTTTTGATTATTCGAATACAGAATTAGATTTTATTTGGTCAAACGGTTCAAATGAGTCTATTCTTGAAATTTCAGAATCAGGTTTTTACTCCATAACTGTAACCAATGACATGGGCTGTTCTTCAATAGAAGAATTCACTGTCGAAATTGTAGAAGAATTGACTTTAGAGCTTGGTGAAGATATTTCCTCTTGCGAGGAAATAATACTTAACACTGGACAATCTGGTCTGAATTATTTGTGGTCAAACGGAGAGGCCAGTAATGAAATTATCATTTCTGAATCAGGTCTTTACGCAGTTACAATTACGGATGATAGTGGCTGTTCTGCCGAAGACGAAATAAATGTAGAAATTTTTGAAGAGCTAGATGTTGATCTTGGAGCGGACATTACAAGTTGTTCGGCAGTGCTTTTGGAAACGCAGATTTCCGGACTTTCATACCTATGGTCTACAGGAAGTACAGAAGCCAGCATTGAAGTAACTGAATCAGGTTTTTATATTCTTGAAGTAAGAACGGCAGATGGTTGTATAACAAGCGATTCGATAATGGTAGAAATTGTAGATGAGATTCCACTTGACCTGGGGGCAGATATACTGTCTTGTGAATCAATAATTCTAAATGCAGGACTTGATGGAACTAATCTAACTTATAATTGGTCAAACGGAGATACAGAATCAGAAACGAATATTGCAGAATCAGGGACTTATGCTTTGACTATCACAGATATCAATGGCTGCTCTGCAATGGACGAGATAGTTGTCGAGATACAAACACCTTTGGTTTTTGATCTTGGAGAAGATCTAACGGAATGTGGTTCTGTGCTAGTCAGTGCCAATGTAGATGCAGCATCCTATTTGTGGTCCAATGGAAGTACAGAAGCTGCCACAGAAGTCGAGAATTCTGGAACCCTCTCATTGACAATCATAACTGATGCTGGTTGTGAATCTAAAGACAGTATAGAAGTAAATATTACAGATGGTTTTGAATTGACCATAGATTTGGTGGAGCCCGATTGTTATGGTGAAAATACTGCTTCGATAGATTTGGAAGTTTCGAATGCAGTAGGCGAACTAGAATTTAATTGGGCAGATGGATTTGATGAAGCCATTCGGGAAGATCTTGCTCCTGGTTCCTATGAAGTAAGCATTGTTGATGAGACTGGTTGTCAACAAATTCGAACAATTGAGATAAATGATCCAGAAGAAATTCAAATAGAATTGATTTCACTTATACATATTGCTTGTGACAACGCGACGGGGTCCATTCTTGTAGAAACATCAGGAGGTACTGGTTCATTAGAATTGGAATGGAGTAGTCTCTCTGGACAATCTGAAGAATTGAATACAGAACAAGCAGGTGTATATAGCCTGATAGTTACAGACCAAAATGGCTGCAGTGCTTCTGCTGAATATGAGATACTAAAAAATGTCCAATTAGAAGCGGAGACACAAATGGTAAGTGAAATAGATTGCTATGGAAATGCAAACGCATCTGTAAACATAAATGTTCTCTCTGGAATTGAACCATATTCGTTTGAGTGGCAAAATAGCAGTACAGGTAGTATGAATTCCGGAACGGAATCTTTGTTAACAGAACTTGCCGCTGGGGATTATCTAGTTACTGTTCAAGACGCAAGTGATTGTGAAACAGTAATCGAATTTAGTGTGACGGAACCTGATGCGATAGAACTTTTCATCAACGCATATGGTTCTTGTGGTGACTTTGGCTATGCAGTAGCCAATATATCAGGAGGACTTGAGCCTTTTGAATACGACTGGGATAATGGCGACGATTCGGCCTTAATCTCTCAACTATCAGACGGTATTTATACGCTCACAATAACTGATGCAATGGGATGTACTCAAGTGCAAGAAACGGAGATTAGTAATTTTGAAGAAGTCATCTTTGAAGCTACAAATACTGATTTGCGTTGTTTTGGAGAAGAAGATGCTTTTATCTCCATTGATGTTATTCAAGGAGCAGCTCCCTTTCAGTACGATTGGAATAACGGAGCAACTAGTCCTGACATCACGAACCTTGGAGGAGGAGCCTATACCGTTTTTGTTACGGATGCAAATGGTTGCACCACTGCTGGAACTATTGATGTTTTAGAGCCTAACGAAATAGGTCTTCAAGCAAATACAATCGGATCACAAAGTGGTAACAATGGATCTATTGACTTGTTACCTTATGGTGGAATAGCACCCTATACCTACTTGTGGGAAGATGGGTCTACCTCTAGTATGAGATCCGACTTGGAAAATGGAACCTATTATGTGACCATCACAGATCAAAATGATTGTCAAATAGAAGAAGCGATTGAACTGTTCTATACGGTAACAACTCAAGAATTAATTCTTGAGGAATTAAGTATTAGCCCAAATCCTACGAATGGTATTTTATTAATAAACGGAAAACATCATCTGGGTGAAAAGTTGGATTTGGAAATCTACAATTCCATAGGCCAATGTATTTATTCTGCAAAGGACCTAGGTCAAAGCATTTCTTTAGATGTTGATTTGAGCACATTTAGTTCTGGGGTTTATTTTGTTCGATTGAAGTCTGGCTCTAAAACAACTATTGCAAAGCCGATTGTGAAAATGTAAATCAAATAATCCTACGAAGGTATATTTAGTTTCATCTATCAATGCCAAAGGCATCCTTTTAGGACAAAGAACTATCAACTATCAACTAATTTTTCCTACTTTCATTCTTAGAAATATCACGATACTTTCAATGTATTCAAGAATCAGTATTTGCATACTCTTTACCTTTAATTTCATTTATATGAATGCCCAACAACACGCAGGAGCTTTATATCAAGCTCATGATAAATTTAAAGAAGAATCTCTGAAGAATAGGAGGTTTAAACACGCAGATATTAAGAGTCTGATTCAAAATATTGACAAGAATGGACCCATTAAAATCATAGAGGAAGGAAAGTCAGTTGAGGGCCGCAGTATTTTTCATCTGAAGTACGGCCAAGGAAAGACAGTGCTACTGTTATGGTCTCAGATGCATGGGGATGAACCTACAGCAACTATGGCTTTGTTTGATATATTCAACTTTTTGTCCGGAAGTTCAGATGCCTTTGATGACTTTAGAAAAGTTATAAGAGAAAATTTGACCTTACATTTTATACCGATGTTAAATCCGGACGGAGCAGATCGATACCAAAGGAGGAATGCGATGAATGTGGATTTGAATAGAGATGCACAGGTACTTGAATTTCCAGAGTCGAAATTCTTAAAAGCAGTTAGGGATGCAACCAATGCGGATTTTGGATTCAACCTCCACGATCAAAGTAAGTATTACAATGTGGACAAAACGGCCAATACTGCTGCGGTTTCCTTTTTAGCTCCAGCTTATAATTATGAGAAAGAGATAAATTCTACACGCCAAAAGGCGATGCAAACAATAGTTGTCATGAATGAGGTTGTACAACAAATACTTCCGGGACATGTAGGAAGATACAATGATGACTTTGAGCCAAGAGCATTTGGGGATAACATTCAAAAGTGGGGCACCAGTACCATCTTGGTTGAAGCAGGAGGGATAAGAGGAGACGACGAAAAGCAATTCAACAGAAAAATACATTTCACAATGCTACTTTCTGCTTTTAAGGCATTAGCAGATGGAAGCTACCAAAATAAGGAAGTGGCTGCTTATGAGGATATTCCGAAAAATGACAGGAAAATGGCTGATCTGATCATAAGAAATCTAACTGTCAAAAGCCCTGATGGATTAAAGACAATGGATGTTGCCATTCAGAGAGAAGAAGTCCAAAACGAATCTGCGACTGATTTTTATTATAAAAGCAAAATTGCTGACTTAGGCGATCTTTCTACCTTTTTTGGCTACCAAGAATTTGAAGCTTCGGCCTTTAACTATAAAAGAGCAAAGGTTTATGATCAAAAGCTAGCAAAAATAGGCGATTTGAAAAATCTTGATTTGAATGCCCTTTTAAACCAGGGCATTTCTGAGTTTATTTGCCCAGGAATGAAAGAATCCTTCGAAATTAGTTCCTTGCCCGTCAATGTGCATAAAAGCGCTGAGGAGGTGGATATTGACCTAAAACCTGAGTCAAATCCTTCTTTTTTCCTCGAAAGAGACGGTGTTTTAGAGTATGGTATAATTAATGGCTATATGATTCAATTAAATAGATAATAATGAAAACGATAATGGCTTTTTAGCGTATTGTTTTATAAATTTGCATAAAAATTACACAAATGGGCGAGACAGCAGCCAAATCATCAAGACCTTTAGATTTAATACTTTTCTTAGTATCTCTAGCCGCATTGGTCTTCTTATTAATGTTTTACAACGAATGGTTTTGGTTAGCCTTGCCTTCCACACTTACCTACTTGGTAAAGTGGATGGATGTAATATAGTTTAGTGTAAGTTATTTCTAAGTTGTGGACACGATAAATCGAGCCCATATCTTATGTCTTTAAATTATTCTATGTATCTATTTGAAATTCTACTATGCCTACTGTAGTTAATCAACCAGGTTTTCTATTGAAGTGTATTGTACAAATAAGGACAGCTAGCGTGCAGGCGCGATAAATCGCGCCCCTACATTATGCCTATAAATTATTCTATTGGTTAATCTTCATGCTTCTACATTTAAACTTTTCCAATTTTACTTTATTTTAAACTTTCTCTGCTTTTCTGTTTTAGCTTTATCACCTTATTAACCTTTCTCCACTCTTTTCTTCAACGCCTCATTCATCGCCTCAAAGCCTTCACGCGTATCATTATCCAATTTCTTAGCAAACGGCCCAACCAGTATCCCATTAAATATTTCCTCATGCCTAAAAGTGACCGTTCCATCTTTATTGTCTTCAATTATAAAACTATGCTCGCCATCAAATAAGCCTTTGAACAAAAGTTTACCTATCCATCTTAGTTCTTTGTTTTTTTCAAAAACCAATAAGGTAGGTTTGAATTTCATGTCAGGAAGAACGATTTTTATATTTTGACCGATTACCATCTCTCCTGTCAATGAAAGGATGAAAGGATTCCAATCTGGATATTTTTCAAAATCAGTTAATACTGACCATACTTTTTTTGGAGAAGCTTTAATTCGTATTTCTGTTTTTATGATCTTATTAGCCATGATATTTATTTTTAAGGTGAATTAATTTGCGACCTTTTATTGTTTGTCGCTTTTGTTAATTCAAATATCAAGGATTTAAAGATGAGTGCTCTTGACATATATCAAGAACTCAATTTTTTTCTGATTCTACTGAATGTTTCTGCTGTCATCCCAAGCATTGAAGCGATATATTGAAGTGGTACTTGGTTGAACAGTTCTGGATTGATCTGAAAGAAATAATTATATCTCTCTTCAGAACTCATAGACAAATGGCTATAAACTCGGTCTTCAAGGCCGCTAAAGCACTTAGCTAGGAACATTTTTTCCAGCTGATTCCAATTGGTCACATGGTTTCCAATCTTCTTGTAATTATCTTGGCTAATGGTGAAAAGTTCGCAATCTGATAAAGTTTGGATGTCAAATTTGGCAGGTGCATTGAAAAATAAACAGCCAACATCCGTAACAATGGTTCCTGGTGTTGCTACCCACTGCGTTATTTCTTTCCCACTCATTGGGTCTATATTATAAAATCGAACATAGCCGCTTTTAATAAAACTCAAATTGGATTGTAATTTCCCTTGCTTTAATAAGTAGGAATCTTTCTCAACTTGATGCTCCTCAAAAAAGTTTAAAATTTTAAGAACCTCTTGCTGTCTTATCCCAAAGTATGCCTCAATGTAATTTACAATTTCACTCATTTGTTTATTTTAAAGCCAATGGCCAAAAGCCAAAAGCCAATGGCCTATTTAATTTCAGGATAATACTTCATATCAATATCCTTCCTGCTTTTTACAAAATATGTCACCTGTCCAACATGATATGAAAAATGTTCCGTCACATGAACAAGTATACTCAAGCCAGATTCTTCATAAACTTGGACAGCCCTCTTTTTCAAAAGATCCTCGGAAGTCAGTTGGCTTAAAATATTAAGAATTTCTGATGAAAGTATTTGAAGATCTTCGATCAGGGTATCTGTTGGGATAGGACCAGGAGTCGAAAATTCAAGTGGCCTGTTACGATTGTCTGGAGTATCACCGAGACCAGAAATCAACCATTGTCTCACATTGCCGCAAAGATGCAAACATAAGTTACCTACAGAAACGGTATTTGTATTTGGCCTAAACCATATTTCCTCTATTGTAAGTTGATTCAAGCATTTGATAAGCCTTGGAATAGATTCTAAAATCAAGCGCTTTTCAATTTCTTTTGTGAATGCTACCAGGATACGGTTTTCAAAATTATCATTCATAAGCTTTGTTATTAAATCACTTCAAGATAATGAAAGCTACATTTAGCATCTTATAAAAGAAATTCCTGTTCGAATAAGGAAACATTGCCAAGAGCATCTTCAACTTTCAAAAGCAGGTGGTGTTTTCCTGAAGATAAACTACCATCGAATGTATGTTTTAAAAGATCATTTTTTGCATCCCATTCAAACAAAATCCAATTGCCATCTACCCTAGCATCCATTTTTAATCCAGCAACATTTCTTGAAGTATTAAAATTGTCAGTGATCTTAAAAGCAATAGTACTTTTTGAAATATTCAACAATTTTATTTCAGGAGCCTCATTATCTACCTTAATACAGTAATCTCCAAGCTCTCTTACCTTAGTGGTCAAGTATTGGCCTGACCAAAGTCCTCCGCAATTGGTAAAGGATCCATCTTTATTGCAATAAGCTATGAATGCCTTATCATAAGCATCAATTGGCATTCCAGTCGTTTTTATAGAAAGGTCAAAAAATTTGTGGATGGCTGTTTCTTTATCGTGGATGTGAAAAACTTTGGAATAGGTGTTGTAGGAAGTGTCAATTGAGGATAAGTATTTTAAATATAAATTTTCATAAAGACATCCTTGCGGAAAGTATAGCTCTAGCTCACTTGTTTGTACAATGTTTTCTTCCGCATAAAGCAACTTGTAATTGTAAACATCAGTTATCGGTGCTTCGACCTCTTTTCTTTTTACCCAAAAATATAATTTGCTTTGATTGCCATGCACATCCGTACATTGAAAACTGATCTTTTTCGCTTTATAAGTCGATAGTTCAATGATGCCATCGTCAAGTATTTTTTCGTAGATAGATAGTTTATTTCCTGGCAGGATAAAGCATCTGTTGAAATAGTCTTTGTTGTTAATTCTTTCTTTATAATCCAGATGTGCATTAATATATCTGGTCTCTTCAAATGAAAAGCGCTCCATATTAAAACTGTATGTTAAGGAGTCATCGACTAATAGATCTAAAGTGTAAACACCATTTTTATTTGGCGCACCATTCATCTGATCATAGGTTTCAATGCCAAATGCGGCACGCCATGAAGCAATATATAATGTGTCCTTAGCTATGCTATAAGAGCCTCCCTTTTTATTAATAGGGTATTTTTTTTCTTGAATAGTTTCTTTTTGCTCATTGAGTTCGTAAACTTTAATCCCTTGAATTAAGGGTTTTAGCTTGTCTTCAATATGAATTCCAAAGAGTAATGGATTGATGGGTTCTTCTGTATTGGTGTCTCTGATCTCAAAATGCAAATGTGGTCCAAAGGATCTTCCCGAAAGACCTAGCGTCCCAATCTTATCGCCTTTTGCAAAATTAAAAAGACTAGAGTCAGGATATATCGTTAGTTCAAATTGTTTTCTAGCATACTGTTCTTTCTTAATAAAGGCTTCTACTTCAGGAGAAAACTTTTGGAGGTGTGCATATACTGTAGTGTAACCATTGGGGTGATCCATGTAAATGGCTTTACCATAGCCACCTGATTTTACATTAATCCTTGAAATGTGTCCTTCTGCTGCCGCGAGTATTGGTTCACCCGTTTTTCCTTGCAATGCTTTAATATCGATTCCAGCATGCAAATGGTTTGGACGTAACTCTCCAAAAGTGCCTGATAATAAAATCTTATGAGTTACTGGAGATCCGAAGTAATCTTGCGGGTAATTAATTTTGTTCGATTCCCAAAAAGTAAAACCGCAACAAAAGCTTAGAAAAGAAAGGAAGTAGAAATATCTTAACATGTGGGAGTTAAAGCATTCGATTTAAAACTCAAATATATATAATATAAGGGAACTGATCTTATCGAATCTTTGGGATTATTTGTGCACATTCCGTTCCAACATAAATGGGTATAATACATCTAATGTTCAAAAATCCCTTTCCAAGAACCGGGCTTGTTTTCATGATTTTCATTGTCTGCTAAAAAACTTAAAAATTGCTTTCTAGGTATGGAACGTGCCCCTAGGCTTCCCAAGTGTTTAGTTTCCTGCTGACAATCAATTAAATTGTATCCTCTTTCAGTGAGTTTTTTGACTAAAGAAATGAAGCCAAATTTAGAAGCATTGCTGACTTTTGAAAACATGGATTCTCCAAAAAATATTTTTCCTAAGGAGATACCATACAAACCACCTACCAATTCGTCTTTGTCCCAAACTTCGATGGAATGTGCATATCCGAGCTTATGCAGATTTGCATAAGCATCAACCATACTGTCAGTTATCCAAGTGCCGCCAAGTTGACCACGCCTATCTTGCATGCTGCAAGATTTTATGACTTGATCAAATACTGTATCACAGCTTAGTTGAAATTTTTTCTGATTAAAGTATGGTCGCATACTTTTAGAAATTTTAATCTCATCAGGAAACAAAACAAATCTTGGATCCGGTGACCACCAGATGATGGGATCTTCTGGGTTGAACCAAGGGAAAATTCCTTTTTGATAAGCTTCTATGAGTCTTTCTGCTGATAGGTCTCCTCCAACGGCTAGAATGCCATCTTCGTTGGCAAGATCAGGATGCGGAAAAGTAATTTGATCTTTATGTAGCCAATACAATAGGTAATAAGATATTTTTGAGTGTATAGTAAATTAAGCGCCTTCTATAACTGCAGACAATCCTCTATCTATTAGGGCATCTTTCAAAGGTTTTAAAACTTTAAATGGGGCTGTCTTGACTGCTGCTCTTCCTTTGAAATGAACTAATAAAGACAACTGCTCTGATTGCTGATAAGAATGGTTAAGTATTTCTATGAAACATTGGATCACCCAGTCAAAAGTATTATGGTCATCATTGTATACCACAAGCTCACTGGTTTCTCCAACCTTTTCTTCTACTAGTTCTTCAACTAATAATTCTTCTTCTACTGCTGTGCTAAAAACACTATTGTGCATTTTTAAAATATCCTCAGAAAACATAATTTCATTTTGTTTTAAACTATTACAACTAAGATAACTAATTTAAAGCAGATATAGTTTCTTTGATTGCATCAAAATTTGGTAAATCTCCAGGACTTCCACAAATTTCTTGATATCTCACTATACCTTCTTTGTCTATAACAAAGGCTGATCTTTTAGATACGCCTTTCATTCCAAAAGCAGGAAATTCCTCATACAAAGTGTCATAAGCCCTGCTTGCGTCCTTATTGAAATCAGACAATAACGGAAAATTAAATCCTTCTTGCTCTTTGAATTTTTGCAAAGAAAATGGGGAATCTATTGATACCGCAAGGATGTCTGTGTTCCACTCATTAAACTGTGTCATACTATCTCTCATCGTGCATAGTTCAGTTGTACAAACACCTGTAAATGCAAGAGGGAAGAATAAAAGGACGACGTTTTTTCCTTTATAATCGCTTAATTTAACTTCTTTCAGCTCGTCGGAAACTAAATTGAATTCTGGGGCTTTTGAGCCGATTTCAAGTAACATATTTTAATTAATGGTTATAACGGTAAAATACGGGAAAAACTGGATTTTGGGGTAAGCTGACGCTTAATAAGACAAATTTACACAAAATAATTAATATTTTTATTTAATTAATATTAATTTTTTAATTGTGTGTTGTATGGGTTTAAGCATTAATATCATTGCTAAAACCTTCATAATGCTCGATTGTACATTTTTAGTAGTACCAAATAAATTATCACGATTGTTGAAATGGATGATTGTCATCCTGCTTGTCCCTGAGTACTCGGGGACTGGAGCAAAGCGAAATGGATTTGTCATACTGAGATCCTTAACAATGCTTTGCTTGTAAATTTAGGGTAATAAAGTTATCTTAGAATGATTGTCATCCTGTCTGTCCCGAGTACTCGGGGACTAGAGCAAAGCAAAATAGATTTGTCATCCTGAGCGGAACGATAGTGAAGTCGAAGGATCACTTGTTTTTGTTTTATTTAATTTCGACCGTAATGCAATGGAGCGGAGAAATCTTACACTGTTCTTTGTGAAAGTAATTTTCAAATTAACCGAGTGCAGATCGAATTAATTAATAAGCCTGTATCATTTGGCTTGTAAACCAAACTTGTCATAGATAAAACATAGTGTCAGCGAAGTAGAGGGATCAAGATGGTAGCTCAAAATTCATTTGGACCATCTTGGAGAAATCTTAGAAAGTAAAAAAGCTCCCAAAACTTTTCAGTATTGGGAGCTTTTCAAGCATTCTATGTTGAATGTGATTTATTTTACAAATTCGATACTTCTACTAATAAAGTTAGAAAGCTCTTCCCCTTTTAGCATGCCTTGATTTAATAAACCAAGTTGAACTAAATAATAAGCAAAATCTTCCTTCTTTTCTTTGCCTTTCATTTTTAGAAGCTTTTCAGCTACCAATGGATGATTAGAATTAACAACAATATTATAAGAGTCAGGAAACATTCCCATATCCATTCCTTGCATTGCTTGCATCTCTTTCATTCGACGCATAAATTCAGGCTTCGTAATTACGACTGGCTGATCGTCCGGCGAAAGTGCCTTTACTTGTAGCTGGTTTTGTCGCTCTCCTAGTTTTCCAGAAAACATTGCTTGTACTTTCTCGATTTCTTTCTCATTGAGCACAGACTCAACAACTTCATCCTTTTGAATCAAATTGCTGACGATATCTGAATCGACTCGCACAAAAGTGATGTCTCCAAATTTCTGTTCCAACTGCTGAATGAAATGATTGTCAATCATATGATCCAGGACTAGCACAGAATAGCCTCTACCTTTTGCTGACTTCACAAAGGAAGCATGATCCTCCAGATTGTTGGTATAAAGGAAAACGTGTTTGCCATGTTTGTCAACTTGATTGGCTTTGATCTTTTCTTTATAGGCCTCTATTGTAGAATATTCTTTCTCCGTATTTTGCAGCAATGCAAAATTTACAGCCTTGTCGTAGAACTTCTCATCTGAGATCATTCCATATTTCACAAACACAGAAAGGTCAGACCATTTTTCTTTAAATGTATCTGGCTCTTTTTTGTATAGGTCATTTAATTTGTCAGCAACTTTTTTAGTGATATAGCCAGTGATCTTTTTTACATTCTGGTCTGATTGCAAATAAGACCTAGATACATTAAGTGGAATATCTGGTGAATCTATCACACCATGGAGTAAAGTCAAAAATTCAGGCACAATCTCTTTTACTTCATCAGTAACATAAACCTGATTGCTATATAATTGAATTTTATTTTTTTGCAATTCTATGCCTGCTGTCACTTTTGGAAAGTAAAGTATCCCTGTTAAATTAAAAGGATAATCGATACTCAAATGAATCCAAAACATCGGTGGAGCAGAAAATGGATATAGCTCATTGTAAAAGCTCTTATAGTCTTCATCCGTTAATTCAGACGCTGCTTTTTTCCAAATGGGATTTGGGTTGTTGACAATATTGTCAACTTCTATTTCAGTTCCTTCTTTATCTTCTTCATTTTCAAATTTCTTCTCTGTCTTCGTCCCGAATTGAATTTCAATAGGAAGAAACTTACAATACTTGTCAAGTAATCCTGAAATCCTTGCCTTTTCAAGAAACTCTACCGAGTCATCTCCTACATGAAGAATGATGTGCGTACCCCGTTCTTTCTTTTCAATTTCCTCAATGGTGTACTCCGTGTCACCTGTACAAGTCCACTTTACGGAAGGAGCTTCTTCACGATAAGATTGAGTCAAAACTTCTATTTTTTCTGCAACCATAAAAGCAGAATAAAAACCTAGACCAAAGTGTCCGATGATGGAACTATCATTCTTATACTTTTCAAGAAATTCTTGTGCCGACGAAAACGCCACTTGGTTAAGATATTTTTGCACTTCCTCCTCGGACATGCCAAGACCTTTGTCAATAATGCTCAGCGTTTTATTTTCTTTATCTAAAACGACCTGAATTTTCATTTCTCCAAGTTCCCCTTTAAAATCTCCCTTACGAGATAAAGTTTTTAATTTATTACTCGCATCTACTGCATTGGACACCAATTCTCTTAAAAAGATCTCTTGATCCGAATAAAGAAATTGTTTGATTATGGGAAAAATGTTCTCGGTTTGGACGGAAATAGTACCTTTTTGCATTTTAAATGTATTTATAATCTGGTTTAATAATACGTATTCAATTAAGAGCTAATCAAATCTATTTTCTGGTATAAAAATAGTCATAAATATTTAGAGTAAACATACTGTTAAGCACGATGCATATTCATATTATAAACAATTCATATGGCATCAAAGTTGCCTTAAGAGTAATTGTGTTTCGATATTTATTTCCCCCCAGCGAAATATAAAAATAAATCGAATAGAAGAATTAAGGTTAGAAATAACTTTAAAGGGTGAGTAGATCAGTTCATCGGGGGGTAGAACTGATCTTTCGCTCGCTCCTTTCCTCTTTACAGAAAGAAATTATAATAAGACGATAATTAAACCGAAGAATAAGACCTAAAGCGGTCTTAAGAGTGAGTTGGACTGGTTCATTGGGGGGTAAATCAGTCCTTCTCTCTCATTTTTTAATCTACAACGTCTACAGAAATTTTCTTATCTCTATTTGCCAATTCCCAGGCAGTCAAGAAAACAAGTTTGCCAATCTTTTCCATCTTTTCAAAATTTATCTTTTCAACTGTGTCTGTAATCATGTGATAATCAGCATGTGTCCCATTGAAATAAAATATTGCAGGAATTCCTTTTTCAGCAAAGTTATAGTGATCCGACCTGTAGTAGTATCTGTTAGGATCGTTTTCAGCATTATATGTATAATCCAAAGTTAAATTAGTAAATTTTTTATTCACCGCTTCATTGATATTGTGCAACTCCGTACTCAATCTATCGGAACCTATCACATATATATAGTCAGGATTATCTTCATATTTTGCATCAACCCTACCGACCATGTCTACATTTACATTTGCAACTGTTTTGTCAAGTGGAAATATTGGAAACTCTGAATAATACTTTGAACCCAATAAGCCCTTTTCTTCACCTGTGACCAACATAACCAAAACAGATCTTCTTGGACCAACGCCACTTTTTCTTGCTTCTGCAAACGCTTGGGCTACTTCCAGTACTGTTGTTGTACCAGAGCCATTATCATCTGCACCATTATATATGTCATTGCCTCTTTTGCCTAGGTGATCATAGTGAGCCGTAACGACGACCACCTCGTCTTTTAATTTTGGATCATTGCCTTCAATGTATCCTAAAACATTGTCTCCTAAAATTTTTGTTTCATTCTTATCTAAGTTGATTTTTAGATTTGTTGGAATTTTCAGTGCTTTAGAAATTCCTTTCTTCTCTATTTTTTTTCTTGCTTTGACTACTTTTTTGAATTTCTTTCCAATGATGTTCTTAGCGACATTTGGAGAAATAAAAAGATTGTTACAATATTTTCCTTTAGGTACTTCCCCTTCTCCCAATTGCAATCTTGAACTCAATAAGGCATTTCTATTCTCACCAACCTTTTTTCCAATACTCGCATCAATGATCAAAATTGCCTTAGCTCCTTTTTGATGTGCTGTTCTGACTTTCTTTCTAAAATCCGCTGACCAATCAGATGGGGTCTTCGCATTGTTGACATAATAATCGCCATTCGCTCTTTTCGGTTCACCATCATAAACCATGATGGTCTTGCCCGTGACATTCACTCCTTTATAGTCAGAATAATTATCTGAATCAATGCCATAACCTAAAAACATAACTTCATCAATCTGCATATCAGGATTGTCGACATTAGTTCCTGCAAAGGCGAAAAAGTCAATCAGGTTTTTGTATTTCTTTCCATCTATACTTAGACCCAGTTTGTTCCAACCTTCTTTGCTAAAATTCACTGATTGGAAATAAGAATAGTTTTCTCCTATTTGAGGTAAACCAAAGCTTCTGAACTTATCAGCAATGTATTGTGCTGCTTTTTTATTTCCTGCAGTACCTGTCTCTCTGCCTTCATACTCGTCAGATGCCAAAACTGTCAGGATTTCTCTCATCTCTGAAGCATTGATGGTTTCCATGAAAGGATTGGGATCTATATATGGGCTGCCATCAGTAAAGTTGCCTAAGTCTTTTTCAGGAACTATTACCGGAGGTCCTTGGCTGAATGCCGTTAGGCACAAAGTTGACAATATAGCAGTGCAGATAAATTTTATCATTATTTTAGTTGTTTCCATAAAATTAAGAATGTTTTGGAATGAAATGTATTAATGGGGAGTTAAATGTGGGAGATGGGGCTTGTCTCTTAGAGATTCTCTTTGGTTATTCAAAGTAATAAAGCTAAAAGGAGAAGCAGATAAAGTGAAAAATAAAGTAGAAAGTTAAATCATTGAAATAAGCGACTGATAACCTTTCTCAATGTGGGATTCCGTAACATAACGTATATCCTTTGGATGTTGTAGAATTGATGCTTTCCGAAGCTTGAGTTGAGCCATAGACCAAGGCAAAGATTAGTAAAGCTAAATATAGTTCATCATTACATTGATAAATTAAAAACAAAAGAGGCCATCTATCTATCTATGACAAGTCTTTTTTTTGTTGAAAATATGTTGAATCGTTTTTTATTGGGTTGTCATTCCGAGCGTAACGACAGTGAAGTCAAGGAATCGCAAGTTAGTATAAGGATAAATTTCGACTGAGACTGCCGCAGGCAAAGCGAATGGAGAAATCTGTTCCATCTAGCATGCTTGGGACATCTTATACAAAAGAGTCATATGCAATTGTTAACAATAAAGTTATTATTACAAGACTGCCCAATAAGATTTCTCCACGCTGTTCGAAATGATTCCTCAATTCCGCTATCGCCTCATTTCCCGATGGCTCAGGGGCAGGCGGAATGACATTTTTTTTAATAAGTATTGCAACTTATTGTCATCACCATAAATTTACAAGCAAAGCACTGTTAAGGATCTCAAGATGGCCACTTTGATATTATTCCTTTTCAATAAACTTCCTATAAGGATATTTATATCTAGGTCTGATCAAGTATTCTCGCCATCTCCAAAACTTATAAAATTCTTTTTTAAAAGTGCGATAAATTTTTTTGTCTTTAAGGATGTCGCCTTTTCTATTAAGGTTCCGGTTACCTAGATATTGTTTGAATCGTTTTTCTAAATCAGGTATACTCCCAGACTTGCTTTCTATTTTGTAGTACTTAAAATCGCCATCAGAACTTTGAAAAATGTATGCTTTTCCAATTTCTACTTTTGGAATAAAATTACTTAGGATTATTATTCCTAGGAAAATGATTAGAGTTATTTTTTTAGACATTGAAGATGAATTTTATAGTGTTTCTCCTTTCTCTTTCTAGAGTTAGGGTGAATAGAAACTAAGTTTGAGATCTGTAAGGAAGAACCCCAAAATACCCCAATCCCGTTTTCGTTTAAATACTAAACACGTGTTTGTTGTTTTGATCATTAAGCGAGGACATGGTATCAACTATTTTTGTTTCTTGTACATGAAACAAACGAGAATAATCAAAAGAAGAGGAAACCTTTTTGTTTTTGTCAAAATACAATATATAAAAGCCTCCGAAGCCAAATAGGTATCGGAAGCTTGGAATATTGTGAACATAGATTAACCATATTCAAAAAATCATTTTATTCGTTAAAATCATTTTCAATCATTAACATGTGATTCAAATAGATAACACGAATAATTTCATTACTGAAATCTAATTTATCCTGATGTTGTAAGAATTCATTAAAAACTGCTGGGTCGATTCCATCATGTTCTTCATATAAACTCACAAAATTTTTCAAGTGACTTTCTTTGTTTTTGTCAGCATAGTCTTTTAAGAATAGAAAGAACTTCCCTTCAAGATCATATTTAATGATCATCTTTTTGCTAAAAGGCCCTAACACATCTTTTCTGAAATTTATTTCTCTTTGTTGCCAGACCAGATCTGAATATTCTTTGTTTTTTGAAATGAGCTCTTTAAAATTTTCATGGAAGCTTCGATTGATATTACCTGTATTTAGAACTTCCTCTTGTTTTAATTTTGCGTTTTGTTCATAACAAACTTTGATGTTTTCTTTGTTTTTATCACAAATAATAGAATCATATTGGATTAAGAAATTTTTAATTATGATCAATTCTGGTTGACTAAAATGTTTTTGTAAACTTGAATTGCGCAAGATTATTCCACCACTTGAACTACAAGAAACAATTGTCAAAATTAAAAAGATATTAATAATACATACTTTCATAATGTTAATTTATTCGCATTCAGGAAAAAGATAATCATAGATTTCATCAGCACAATCTTCTTTCATTGAAATAGCCAATACAGGTACATTACTGCTACCTGCTGCTGAAAAACTCATTTTCCATCGGTCTCCACCAATTGCATTATTCCATCCAGGATAAGTATCAATTGACCAATTAGGAGCAATCGTAAAATTAAAATCAACTGCAATTTCACAATCATTATCAAGCCTGAAGGTAAAGTTTGTAATATCGGGGAAATAATCTGACCAGTCAATTGTTTCATATTCTCCATTTTCACAGTAATACGAATTCACACAATTAAAAACATTGGCCATATACTCCCAAATTTCTTCATCAGTAGCTGTAGATAATTCCAAAGGAGCAAGATGAACATGTAAAATATTATTTTCATCGAATTCGTACAAAACGCCATTGATAATTTGAGAATGAACTATTTTAATGCCGTCTAAATCAAGAATTCTAAGAGATAAATAATCATTAAAAGCTAATTCAAGCTCACTCAAATTTGTACAATCAACTTTTGACAGGTAATTGCGGAGTGTAATCATTTGTGGCTTTGAAAGATTTAAATTGTTTTTTTCGATTAGACTCAGTAAATTCATCTGACAAGCAAGTGCCTCCTCATCAACAGGATTTACAGTAATATCTTCACCGCATCCCATACTTTTAATTTCTTCAATAAACGCCCACATTTCTTCTTCGGTCATACTTTCCATGGCCTCCAAAATACTAGCGATGGTTGTACTTATAACCATTTGGGTACCAAGGGGATTAGGAGAAGAATATAAATTGTGATTGATTGTTAAACCTGTTGTGTTGGAAACCTGCTGTACAAAACTATTTGTGTGGGTTATTGTGTTGTTCAATATATTGCCAGTTGCACTGGTATGGCAATCAAGATAATCAAAGATAGCATCAACTACTTGTGTAATAGGATCATTGTAAAAATTATTATTGTTGTATCCTGAATTACCACCACCTCCTCCACCTGACGGATTGTTATTAGTTGTTGTGGTAGTACCATTACCCCAAAATACGCCACCTGTTCCTCCACTAGTCCAAGAATTTCCAGAACCACTCCCAGAGCTTGAGAATAAATTATTGAAGAAGTTTCCAACACTACTCCAGAAATTACTCCAACCTCCTCCACCAGCTGAAGGGAAACTGGGGCAACAACCTGGGTCTTTAGCGAAAAGGGCTTGAATCCAAGCCCAAATTCCACCTCTTGCATTTCCTTCGTCACAATATTCCATTTGCTCAGAGTCTGGCTCCAAGCTTTCTGTCAAATGATTATCGACAAATTTGTCTAAGGTAGAAACATAGCCACCAGGTTCTATAAGGCAAGCACCTCCAGTAAAAGAATTCTCTTTAAAAGATGTAAAATCTTCCTCCCATTCGTAAACTAACAATGTTGGATAAATAACATCCTCTTCGAGGTGTTTTAAAATCACCAATTGTGTGGTACGATATAAAGTATTTAAGTTTCTATCGTCCTCTTCTACATCTACCCTATAGACTTCTACTTCATTTGTACTTGCCACGTCATCAAATCTAGAGTTGCTCCAATCAAGGTCAACATTAAAGGGAGAGATGAGTTCAACTGCACAATCAGAATAATTTTGTGCGGATGCTTCGGTCTTCAATACTTGAAAATCACTTTTGATGGATTCAATACTTTTTGGGAGTTCTATGTTTATTTCTGCTTTTTCAGTATAAATTTCTTCTTTATTACAAGTAAATAAAGAGCACATTAAACAAAACAAAACAAAAAGATAAAAGCCTCATCGAAGCAATAATTTGCGGATTAAATTTCATAAAGAATATTTTAAGTAGTTAAAAAATATTTATTGTAAAACTGCAACTTATGTATCTTTTAACAGAAAACCTAAACCGTTTTAGATTCGGTCGGTTTGAGTTTAGATTCGGTAATAAACCTATGAATAAATGGTTAACATAGATGAAATAGTGAATTGAATCCATCGAATTCTTATCGAGGAGAATTTAAAAAATGTGCGCAATCCATTCGTTTTGTATCAACCTGCTTATGCTTCGCCTAGACTGATGGAATAAATTGAATACACTTATTGATTGGATTCTTTTCCGTAAGATCTACTCAAGGCCATGGCCTTGAGCTACAGATTTGATGATTGGAGAGAAACCGTATAATTTATCTGTAGCATAAGGGCATGCCTTTATATATTTGCGATATTGTTTTATCCATGCAATCTACATTACAATCCGTAATTCAAAAACCGTGTACCAAGAAAAGACGTCCAAAAAAAAGAAGCACTAGGGGCATATGCCCCTAGTGCTTCTTTTTTTTCACGAATGCGTTAAATTATTACAAAATGAATCAGTGCAATCTGTGAAATCCAATTAAAATACGTGATTCAAACCCACTTTCCATAATCTACATACAAGCTATCTTCCCAACCCGTCTCTCATGCCTCCCTCCTTCAAATTCCGTATCCAAAAAAGCATCGACCATTTTTAAGGCCGTATCCAAATCTACAAACCTAGTCGGTATGGACAAGACATTCGCATTGTTATGTTGCTTTGCCAATTTTGCAAGTTCAGGTGTCCAACACAGTGCGGCACGTATTCCCTGATGCTTGTTGGCAGTCATAGCGGCACCATTTCCTGAGCCGCAAAGGATGATTCCTAAGTCGACTAATTTAGTCTCGACTTGATCTGCAACCGGATGTATATAATCAGGATAATCTACAGAGTCTGCAGAGTTGGTTCCATGATCAACTACCGCAATTGACCGTTTGCTAATATGCGCCTTGATGGCATCTTTATAATCAAAGCCAGCATGATCTCCTCCTATTGCTATTTTACTTATACTCATGTTGTTGCTATTTCCGCTTATACTTGCCCAAAAGGTCTTTAACTTCTTTAGTAAACGCTTCATCACCAATTTTGTCAGCTAGTTGAAAAATCTGATCTTTTGAACGCAAGCTGTAGGCATACTTTTCTATCCATCCAATATCTTGCAAACGCTCTACACTAAATGGTTGAAAATAATTCAAGAATTGATCTACTTGGGTTGCCAGAGTTCTTAAGTGAATTTTTGCTTCTTCTTTTTCTCCAGTATTTACAAGAACGGTCATCAGCGGAACAAGCTGTTCATCAAATGGGAAGTTCATGTGCGGGAAGGATTGAAAAAATTTCTTTGCCAAATTGGCGGCTTTTTCTCTTTTACCTTCTTTAATTAATTGTTCACAAGTCCTTATAATAACTAATCGATGAGATTGGACAGATGGCAAATAAGAGCGATCAACAAAAAGTCTTTCTTTGTCAAAATTACCCCATCTAAACTTATTCATGACATTATCATAAACCTTGTCAGCAGCTACACTACCTGAGCCTATGATTCCAAATCGATCATCCCTCTTATTCTTTTTAGGTACTAGTCTAAGACCAAGTCCTTCAAGTTGGGTATAGGAACCTAAGCCCAATAAAGATTCTGGACGACAAGTCACTGCAAAGTATATAGGCCTTTCCCAGATGTTTGAGTTGATTATATCTAAGACGGCCATATCTCCTTTGATCAATCCGCTTTTTCCTCCAAGACCAAAGCTGATTTTATCCAAGACTGTAGAATCAATTTGATTGATCATTCCAGTTTGCAAAGCCTTTTGTTTATCCACCCTAATAAACAATTTCTTAGCAGGGAAATAAGAATCGTATGGGCCATTTGAATTGTCAGCAGCGAGAAATTGAAGTGCTCTTTGCAATTCCATCTCATTTTCATTTCTGGTGTCAATTGGTACTTGAACACGCTTTCTTCCTCTTATTTGATCTTCCGTAAGGACCATCTTAATAGGAGGCGAATCATTAACTTTTCGTCTCAGTTGGTTGATATACCAATCAACTGCAATCAAACTAAGGTTGACAACCCGAACATCTCTCCTGATATTTTCTACTTCTTGCGCATACCATAATGGATAAGTATCATTGTCACCATAGGTGAAGATAATAGCATTTGGCTCACAAGATTCCAAAAAGTTGCTCGCATAATCTCTCGAGCCGGTATGGTGCATTCTGCTGTGATCGTCATAGTTTTGAACGCCCATAATCAAGGGAGCAGACAAGCACAAGGCCGTGGCAAAAATTGCAGGCATCATGCCTGACATTTTTGATTTCAAAAGACTATAAATTGCCAATACTGCCATGCCTATCCATATGGAAAAAGTAAAGAAGGATCCTGCCAATACATAGTCCCGTTCTCTGGGTTCATTTGGAGGTTGGTTGGAATATATGATAATGCCAATTCCCGTTATAATAAACATGGCAAATAAAGCCAAGGCTTCATTTGGTCGTTTTCGAAAATGAAAAAACAAGCCAATCATTCCAAAGATAAAAGGCAGGAAGAAATACTTGTTTCTAGCTTGGTTGTTTAAAATTGAATCGGGTAAGCCAGATTGTGTACTCAATCTACTGTTGTCTATAAATGGAATTCCAGAAAGCCAATTTCCTCGTGTTTTATCCCATGGATAATATCCTTGTTCTCCATTTTGACGTCCAACAAAATTCCACATGAAGTATCTTACATACATCCAAGATATCTGATACTTTACGAAAAATTTCATGTTGTCACTCATGTTCGGACGACCACGAGGCAATGGTTTATCTGGGTCCAAGCCCATCCAGATCTTATGCTGTCTAGGTCGACCTTGCTCATAGTGCCCAATCCTAGGAAAAAGCATCTTGTCAGAATCCTTAAATTTATAAGATATTTTTTCGTCAGTCTTTACATATTTATCTCCAACACGACCATAACGATCTGTTCTGTTGTAGTCTCCTTGTATTGGATCTGCTTCAAAGTGTGGTCCTCTTAACAAAGGCCTTTCTCCATATTGCTCTCTATTCAAATATGGAATCAATCTTAAAGGATCAGAAGGTTTGTTCATGTTGATAGGCGTATCTGCATTTGCTCTAATCACAACAACACCTATCGTAGAAAAAGAAATGACAACCAACGCAAGACTGACCATAATCATCTGCATGAGTTTTTTGTTATTCATGGTCGCATAGCGAATGCCAAAAACTAATAAACCTCCAACGAGTAATACGGTTGGGAAAATACCAGATTGGAATGGTAAGCCAAATGAATTGACCATTAACTGTTCTAATCCTGCCCATATTGTTGGAATTCCAACAATGACGACTTTTTGTATTAATACTAAGGCGACCAGGCCACCTATGGCAGAGAGTATAACCCCACCAAAACTTATATTTTTATATTTTTTATAATAATAAAGCATCCCTAAGGCTGGGAAAGTCAAAAGACTTAACAAGTGAACACCAATTGAGAGTCCTGCTGCATATATTGCAAAAACCATCCAACGATCTGTGTTTGTTTCTTCAGGCAAAGTGAACCACTTTACCATCGCCCAAAGGGTGAGTGCAGTAAACATAGTTGACATGGCATAAACTTCTCCTTCAACAGCTGAAAACCAAATTGAAGAACAAAATGCCGTTGTCAAACCTGCAACTATTCCAGCGCCTGCTAAGGCAATACTATCAGTAGAAGAAGTTTCTCCTTCGCGACCATTAAGGATTAATTTGCCAAACCTGATGGTCACCCAGCAAACAAACATGGCTGTAGCGGCTGCACATAATCCAGACATTAAGTTTACAGCGAATGAAATATCTTCAGGATTACTAGAAAGTAGTTCCGCAATCATGGTGAATATCCTTCCTATCAGTAGAAATAAAGCGGCGCCAGGAGGGTGAACAACTTCCAATTTGAGGGCTCCGGTTATGAATTCGCCGCAATCCCATAAACTGCCGACACGTTCAACAGAAAAGAAATAGACGACAAATGAAATCGCAAAAACGACCCATCCAGAGATATTAGTTAGTTTTTTAAAATTATTCATAATAGATTTTCACTAAACGATTAGGTTTTCCTACGATTTTAGTACGTATTGGTTATAAAATCAAGTAATTATATATACTAGATTATACCCGCAAATGTAAGAATTTATGATAAGCTCTCTAATTTTAAAGCATAGCTTTAGTGCCTATTAACAGGGATTTTGATTTTCGTTTACACTTTACCAAGCTTAAGGTTTACTAAACCATGAGCTTAGTAAACTTTAAGCTTATTAAATCAAAGGCTTACTAAGCATAAGGCTTAGTAAACAGCGGTCTTGATTTAAACTAAAAGTGGAGCAAAGACTATTGATAAGTCATTGTTTGTAGCCTGTGTTTTGATGAGATTGCACCTAATTGAAGAAAAACTTAGGCTTAAAATAAAAAAGGCCCGAATTCATTCGGACCTTTTTGTGGGTGATGAGAGATTCGAACTCCCGACCCCCTCGGTGTAAGCGAGGTGCTCTGAACCAGCTGAGCTAATCACCCCTTTTTCTTAAAGGATTGCAAATATATATCCAACTGTTCGGCAAAGCAAATTTTTTACTGATTTATTATTAAAATATTAGCAACCTAAACACCGTTATAGGAGTAATTATTATATTAGATTTTCCAATCATTTAAAATTCGTAAGTCTTTCTGCCATAAATCCTTTACAGTCTAATAAATTTATGTTTACAACTAAAGAAACACCAGCATATCAGCAGGAAGAAAAGCCCAAAAAATCAAAAGTCCTTTACAAGTTAATGTCTTGGTTTTTGGTGCTTGCCTTACTAATGTTATTAGCTTCATTAGTTGTTTCTACTTTTTTTGGAGACAAAATCAACAAGCTCATTGTCGAAGAGCTTAACAAACAGTTCAAGACAGAAATAGAAGTCAATAAATTTGACCTCAACATTTGGAATGCTTTTCCAGAGGTTTCTGCTGAATTACTCCAAGTCAAAATCCCGGATACGCAAGGTGGTATTTTATTAGAAGCAGAGACCATGTCTTTTAGATTTGGCTTGTCTGGATTATTTAAATCGAAGGTTGATATTAAAAAAGTTGTTGCCCAAAATGGTGCCCTTACAATTCATTTGGATGGAAAAGGCCATGGTAACTATAATGTGTTTAAAGAAAAAAAATCGAAAGCAAGTTCTGATAATGAATTTAGCTTAAACGTTCAAGAAGCTATTTTAAAGGATTTTGAATTTATCTTTTCTAATAAATCTAAAAAGCAAACTTCTAGAATGTGGATCGATATGGCATCCTTTTCTGGAGATTTTGAATCTAAAAGATTTTCTCTTAAAAGTATTGCAAACCTTAAAGCTGATTTTTTCGAATTGGATGGTAAGCAGTATGTAAAAGGGCAGCAGATTCAATATGATGCCTTATTAGATGTAGATTTAAAAAATCGTATCTATGAATTTCAAAAGATGAACATCTTTATCGACAACAATGCTTTTGAATTGACCGGAGACCTATCGATGGACGATAAAAGTACAACTTATAATCTTGATCTACGATCAGAAAAAGGAAATTTAAAATCTGTAATGGCATTTCTTCCAGAAGAGCAACAAGAGCAATTTAAAGATATAAGTAGCACAGGTACTTTTCATTTTGATATGAGCATTATTGGGGTGCAAAACGAAAAAGAGAATCCAAAACTTGATGCTAAAATAATGCTAAGAGATGGGGAGGTAAATAGTCCTCTTTTAGATAGCTCGGTCAAGGATGTTTCTTTCACTTGTATTTTTAATAATGGCAAATCAAATAATAGTAAAACCAGTTTTTTAGAAATAAATAAATTTAAAGGCTATTTTAATAAGGAACTTACAGAATTGGACTTGAAGCTTAAAAATTTTGATGACCCGCATTTAAACTT
>CALIIW010000009.1 GCA_938018185.1 uncultured Saprospiraceae bacterium | reverse complement strand
GTAAATGCGCCAACTTTTGTTTATTGCTATTCTGGAGGAAGATCTTCTAAGTCAATTCATAAAATGAAACAGTTGGGTTTTAAACATATTTATGAATTAACGGGAGGCTACGATAAATGGCAAAGAGAACAAAAGAAATAGTACCAAGGCTTAATTAAAGAATAAGAGATTTTTCAAGCCACTTTATTTAGGGATAAACATTATAGGTAAAATGCTGTTTCTAATTTCTGACGAATTTTCAAATGAAAGAAAACATTATAGTCATTGGTTCGGGATTTTCTGGATTGTCAGCAGCAAGCTGCTTGGCAAAAGAGGGCTATAAAGTTACAGTCCTAGAAAAAAATTCATCCCCAGGTGGTAGGGCAAGAAAATTTCATGAGCAAGGCTTTACTTTTGATATGGGACCGAGTTGGTACTGGATGCCCGAAGTTTTTGAGCAGTTTTTTAATCTTTTTGGCAAGAAAGCCTCCGATTTTTATGATTTGAAAAGACTGGATCCTTCTTACAATATATTTTTTACAGATGAGTCGGTTGATATTCCAGCTTCAAAAGAGGCTTTATTCGCTTTATTTGAGAAATATGAGCCCGGTAGTGCCAAGCACTTAGAAGCTTTTTTAGCTGAGGCAAAATATAAATACCAGGTTGGGATGCAGGAGTTTGTATTTAAACCAAGTTTACATTTAACTGAATTTGCAGATTCAAGAATTCTTAAGAGCCTATTTAGGTTGAAAATGTTTACCTCTATAGCAAAGTCAATTAGAAGCAAATTCAAGAATCCTAAATTGATACAATTACTTGAATTTCCAGTATTGTTTTTAGGTGCTACGCCCCAAAAGACCCCTTCTTTATATAGTCTGATGAATTATGCTGACCTAGTTTTGGGTACCTGGTATCCAATGGGTGGTATGAATAAGATTATTGAAGGTTTTGTGGCTGTCGCCGAAAGCCAAGGTGTGGAAATCATTTGTAATCAAGAGGTTAAAGAAATATATATTCCTAATGGCAAGGCCAAAAAAGTTATTACTGATGACAAAGAATATCTTTGTGATATCGTAATTAATGGTGGAGATTATCATCATTTTGAACAAAATATTTTAGATAAAAAAGATCGAGTTTATTCAAAAGCCTATTGGGATAAAAGAGTCATGGCTCCATCTTCTTTGCTTTTTTATTTAGGTATTGACAAAAAATTAAAAAACCTTAGACACCATAATCTCTTTTTTGATGCTGATTTTGATCAGCATGCTAAGGAAATTTACGATGAGCCAGCTTGGCCAACAAAACCACTTTTTTATGCTTGTTGTCCTTCAATGACAGACAAATCTGTTGCTCCAGAAGGCTCTGAGAATCTTTTTCTTTTAATACCTTTAGCACCTGAGATAGAAGATACACCAGAATTGAGGGAAAAGTACTTCCATATGATCCTGGATAGACTTGAAGAAAGAACTGGTCAAGAAATTAGGTCTTCAATTGTATATAAGCGATCTTTCGCGCACAAAGATTTTAAGCAAGATTATCATTCTTTTAAAGGCAATGCCTATGGCCTTGCAAATACTTTATGGCAAACGGCTTTTCTAAAACCAAAGCTAAAGAGTAAAAAAGTCAGTAATCTATACTATACTGGTCAATTAACAAGTCCTGGACCAGGTGTACCTCCATCAATAATCTCAGGACAAGTGGTTGCAGGAGAAATAATAAAAACGTATTCGGTTTAAACCAATGAAAATGCTTGAGCTCTATAATAAAACAACTTTTGAATGTAGTAGGATTATTACAAATAACTACAGCACTTCATTTTCAATGGGGATTAAGTTGTTTGATCCCAAGTTTAGACCTTCTATATATGCGATTTATGGATTTGTAAGGTTTGCAGATGAGATCGTTGATACTTTTCATGAATATCCAAAGTCAGAGCTTCTCGCCAAATTTAGACAAGATACCTATGAAGCTATAGAAATAGGTTTAAGCCTTAATCCAGTACTCCATAGTTTTCAGGAGATAGTTCGGTCCTATAATATTGAATTAGAATTGATTAATGCATTTTTAGATAGCATGGAAATGGACCTACATTTTCAAAACTATAATGATGATCGATACAAAGAATATATTTATGGCTCTGCAGAAGTAGTAGGCCTAATGTGTTTAAAAGTTTTCTGCGAAGGTGATGAAAAGGAATACGATAAACTAAAGGAACCAGCAAAGAGTTTGGGTTCGGCTTTTCAAAAGATCAATTTTCTCAGAGATATGAAAAGTGATTTTGATGAGCGAGGACGAGTATATTTCCCAGGAGTTGATTTCAATAACTTTACCAATGAGGATAAGCTTGAAATTGAAGAGGACATTTGGAAAGATTTTGAACATGCCTATACGGGAATAGTTGCTTTGCCAAAGGGGGCAAGAATGGGTGTTCACTTAGCCTATGTATATTATACCAACTTATTCAAAAAGATCAAGCGTCATTCAGCTGCAAAAGTGGCTTCTGAAAGAATCAGAGTCAATGACGGCCGTAAATTGTATCTTCTTTGTAGTTCCGCAATTAAAAATAGATTGAATTTATTATGAGTGCTATTCAGCAAAAGCAAGAAGGCAATTTCAAAGGCAAAAGATTCCCAATCCTGTCTATTGGTTTAGTACTCAGCCTAATAGCTTTTTTGATTCCAATTATATATTTTTTCCCTTCAAGCAATGAATTAGAGTTTACGGTCAGAAAACTCAAGCTAATTGCGGCTTTCGAAACACAGTCTTACTACATGATGCTGCATATTATAGTGGCAGTTCCAGTATTGCTATTAAGTTTCGATGCAAAAGTGGCTTTCTATAAGAAGTGGAAATATTTGTTTCCC
>CALIIW010000008.1 GCA_938018185.1 uncultured Saprospiraceae bacterium | reverse complement strand
CCGCTGCGCTTCGCCGTGTGCCGCTGTGACCCAAAATAATTTTAATCAAAAAAAAGACTATTCCTTCAGAGCAATCAAAACATCTACCTCCGCATCCGTTGGATTCTGCGCTCTTTCTCCATAGATCTCAAAGTCAGCCGTATAAACCCTGTCTAGATCTTTTTTCCAGATCTCTGACCAGGTGCCAAAGACAACTCCTTTAGTAAGGTCACCTTTGGATACGAATTTACCATAAATCCCTCCTTCAAAAGCTTGCCCAACCATTCCAACAGGTACCTCATCCAAGGAACTAACTTTACAGCCTAGGATCGTGTCATATGGTTTCATGTGATCTCCTTCATAGTTGGTATAAATGCTGAGTACATTGGAATCCAACTTGTTAGGAATTTTATCAGCGATTCCTTCAGACATAAATTTTCCCCATAGTTGTCCTATGTCTTGACCCGCTTGACCATTCACATTGGTAGTTCTCACTGCGATACCGATTACCTTAAAGGCTTCAATTTTTACTTTTTGCATGTTGTTATTTTTTTTAATTCCTTACAACGAGGCGTGGTTTTTCTTTATCCATTAATGAATTATAACTTACTCCAATTTATCATTTCTGAATACCATGTTTCTAGTTTCCCATCAAGTAAAGCTATTTGCTTAAAGTCCAATTCTTTTTCTTCCATAAGGTACTGTATCACCAAAGCGTACTTGTAATAACTTAGTATCTGTTGTGTGCCATCTTCTAATTCAAAAACAGGAAAGCCTATATGTTCTATTTTTTCTTCTGCTATGTATTTCTTGATTTTTTCTTTTAACAGACCATCATTCTTAAATTCACGGGATACATACTCTGCATGTCCTTCTAATTTCCAATTGATGGTTCCCATGGTACTTTTAATATAGTAAGACGGATCATAACTATATTGTAGTGTATGCATAAACTCATGTGCTAATATCCAAGAAAGTTTGAATTTTCGTTCTTCAAAATTATTCTGAGGCCATTTTGTCACAACCAAATTCTTGGCAAAGTTTAATTTACAATTCTTGATAGCAACTATATCAAGCTGAGCATAAGCTAAAGCCTGTCCATAAATCGGGTTGAAGGAGGCATACCTGCTATTTTCATTCAAACATAAATCAATTGCAAGTCCATCCTCATACAATGCTGATTTTTTAATAATACCTAATGCTTCTCTAATAACAGCATTGGTTTCTTCTTCAAGATCTTGGTTATGATGGATGGTCACAAAATCACAATGAGATTTGTTGGCATAACTTAAACTTGGATTAAGCAATAGAATGGTCCACCCTAGAATGGTAAGGGCTAAGATGGAAAGAGAGCTGAGGATTACTTTTTTGATTGTTTTGAGCATGATCTATTTTTTATGTACATAAGTTTTGGCTACGGATTCTTGATACTTACTATTTTTGTTGACTTAAAGATAAGTCTAATTTTAGTTCTTACTCCTTATTTTCATTTTTATAAATTTCATAAATTCTACTATCATCCCATCTACAATACTAAATTGAATTCATAATTATAATTCTATTACTGCTTCACAAGTTTTTTTTGGTAAAGTAAAGATCCATCTTTATTCTTTCCCAAGAGTATATATACGCCACGTTCTAGATCATCAATGGATATAACATTAATATACCTTGTTGAAAAGATTAAAGTGCCATCTATTCTGTACAACTCCACTTGATGAACTTCTTCAACGCCAGATATTTGAAAGTTAATGCTTGCTGGATTAGGAAAAACTTTTATGTCTTCAAAGATTATATCGGTTTCTGAAGTAGTCACTAATGGTGCTTCACAAAAGACCTCACTTGCCCCTTGCTCATTCTTGAAAATATTTAACTCCTCCCAAATAAAGTCACAAACAGCTTTATAATTGTTGGCAACAACAGGATCGATGATTGCTTCTACTTGAAAATTAGCCGGAGCTTCTTCTTCATACATAGCCATATATGTAATCAATGAAGCTAAGAAGTAAGTAGTTGCTCTTCCATGTGGCGCATCATCCTCGTATAGGTTTTCTATTGGAATCTGATCGAATGGACTTTTACTTAGCAATTTGCTAATGATAGGCCCGATTGGTATCATCTTAACACAAGCATCTGGGTACTGCTCTTTTATTAGCTTATAATATTCTAAAAACCAATTGTGAAAGTCACCATTTAAATAATTATTGTAGCTTTCCCATTCTGATTCAGTAGGAGGAAAACCATTTCCAAGAAAACCTGCCATGTCCGGCCAATTTTCATAGATATAAAAATTTAAAGACGCCTCTTGTTGCAGGCACCAGTTAAATATTTCAATCGTGGCAGATACTGGTGAAAGTGTTTTGGATGGATAATTTTCTGATGGTCCTTGCCATTGTATAAAATTGCCCGGTGTTATAAGTATGCTATTAAAGTTAGCTGCTGAGAATGGCTCATAATCTGATTCCCAAGCGCCATCAACAAAGTCAAAACCCCATTGTGCTATAGGCGGTAAGCTGGCATGTTGTGGCAAAAAGCCATATTGTCCACTCACAGCGATATCATTGCCTGCCGCTTCCGCTAAAAAATGCATCCAATGTGGAACAGATGTTTCTTGACTTGGTGTAAGGTTCACTTGAAATTCATGATTGATTAGGCTGTGGCCAAATATGAAAATACGTTTGCTTTTTTGAGCAATTACTTGGTTTAGCATAAAAACAATCATTGCCAGCAAGATTACAATTCTTTTCATTCGATGATTCATTTTGATAATACTGCTATAAGTTTACTTTGTTATTTCTCTATTGCTTCAACAGCTGTTTAAATACTTTTGTTCGCGTCACATACTTTTAAATATTTTACCACTTCTTAACTTTCGACAAAAATTGTCTCTTCACTGGGAATGGAATAAACTTTAAAAACTATTTCAACTTTTTCTTTTCAATTTCATCAACTTGATCGTTTCATCTATTCGATCAAGTTTAATTTAATGAAAATCAATAAGGTCTCTCCATTGTTTTTTATATGAATGACTTGATTTGTTTCAAAAAAAACTGTGTCATAACTTCCTTGAAAAAGGTTCAAATTTCTTAATCATTTTTCCCCATTAGAAAACTAATTTGAGAAAACCATATTTATAAAAAATAAAGGATTCTTCCCAATGGAATTTATCAGAGATCATTAGTTTTTCATACTCCAAATACCATAAAAAAGCCCCCTAGTAGATTTTTTTATCTTCACAATTTAACATAACAAACAAGACTCCCAAACCTAATCCTTATCATTTATCCAATTTAAGACCAATGGATATACCTCCTTTTCAGCGTTTCTAGAATGAATGATTCTACTGTGATTGTAATCTTCTGCAAAACCATTTTTGATGGAGCAATGGATTGATTTATTCATTTTATTTTCGAAAGCATCATTAAAAGCAACACATCCTTCAGCAGGAGCTATGAACTTATCTCCCGCTCCATAGATTGCAAGAATAGGTATTTTGATTGCCTTCATTTTAATCAAATAATCAATGCCATGGATGCCTTTAAATTCCTTGCGGAGATTCCAATCAAACCATTGCTTCATCATGAAGTAGGTTTCATTTTCTACACCACCTATTATTTTTGCTGGGATACTTCCCATTAAAAAACTGAGATACTTAGCTAACAAAAGTTTTATGTACTGAAACTGAGAGCTTGCAGCTCCAAAGGCTTGGCTGGCAAACATGGATATGCTACTTATGCTCTCTTGATACTTTGGCTCATCAATCAAAGCCATGGTCAAACAGATGCCGCCTCCACTATGGCATACGCAATCGATTTTATCAATTGAGCAAATATCAAATAAATATTGGAAAACAAGTTGAAAATCTTTAGTACCTATTGTTTCAAAATTGTAAGGCTCTTTGACAATTGAACTGCTACCATGGCCGCGCCATTCAAACAACCAACAAGTGAAACCATTAGCAACTAAGAAGGCTGAGATTCCTTCCATCACTTTTCGATTTGAAAATGTTCCGTGAGTAAGTAGTATGTTTTTTTGAAGCAGACTCCCCTCTTTAGAAATTCGCCATAAGGCAAGAAACTCCGATTCTTCGGTTTTTAACTTGATTAGTTTTTCTTGCATTATAAATTTTTGTCTCTGCTGGTAATTCTGTCTATCAATATGCCAAAATAATATAATAGTATTAGACTCAGTGAAAAGTTAATAACAAATTCTACAACTGCCAAAATTATCGACACAAGTTTAAACTTTAGCTACAATTACTTAATTGAAAAGTTAATTAGAACCCGCAAAATAATTGTTATATCATCAACCAATCAATATGGCATAAAAGCTGCTGTTTAAAAGCAATTACGTGCTTAAAAGCTTGACTCTCCACATTTTATATTTCAATATCAAGTCCCCTTTTTCATCCCCCATATTGACGTTCTTTTTTACAACCATGTTTACGAAAATGCGCATACTAATAATCTTCTTATCTATTATCTTTTCAACTAATGTTTTACCAGCCCAAAACTGTGGTCTTGAAAAGAAGCATCAAAGACTTTTAGTAAAGGATGCTGAGTACAGAAAAGCTTATGAAAAGCACAAGGCTTATATGAAAAGTCAAGACGGCAATAACAATTCAAATCGATCCATAGTTCAAAAATATACAATACCTGTCGTTATTCATATTTTACATAAGGGTGAAAACGAAATACCAAACACGAGCTTGACAGATGCCCTAGTACTGGAAACAATTGATAATTTGAATAAGGATTTTGCAGGTCTTGGTATAGCAAATTCTGGTACGAGCACAAATTCACCTCCAGCTCTAGACATGGAAATTGAATTTTGCTTGGCAAACACAGCACCAGATGGTACAAGTACAAATGGCATTAACCGAGTTGATGCTTCAGTGGTTCCTGGGTATTATCAAGATGGTGTTCAAACAGATGTTGACCAACCAGGTGTTGAAGCGACCTTAGTACAAGATCTTAGTTATTGGCCAACTTTGGATTATTTAAATATTTGGATTGTACATAAATTAAACGGATCGGCTGCTTATGCTTATTATCCCAATGGCAACAGGTATGATGGTGTTGTAACAGAGCATACTTATTTCAATAGTAGCATTCTTACTCATGAAGTCGGGCATTGGTTAAACCTGCATCATACTTTTGAAGGAGATAATGGAGGAGATTCTTGTCCTGAAAACAATGATTGCACGACACAAGGGGATGAAGTTTGTGATACACCACC
>CALIIW010000007.1 GCA_938018185.1 uncultured Saprospiraceae bacterium | reverse complement strand
AAAATTTTTACTTTGCCTAAAATCTTATTGAAAATGAATCATTTATCTAAGCATTGTATTTTGGTACTGATAGCAAGCTGCTTATCGGTTTTGTTTATTTTATCTTCCTGTGGAGATGATGAAGGAGGTACAACTCCTTGTACATCACCTTCTTACAGCTCAGATATCAAACCGATTATTGATGAATCTTGCGCTTTGGTAGGTTGTCATGTTGCAGGATTTTCTGATGGAGACTATTCTAGTTACCAAGGATTAAAAGATAATGCGGATTCTGGAACTTTGGATGCACAAATTACTGCTGGAGATATGCCTCCTTCAAATTCACCTGGTCCAACAAGTATTTCAAATGCTCAGGTCAATTTAATTAAATGTTGGATTGCCGACGGAGCACCCAACAATTAAAAAAATAAGAGGATAGAATTTTAGCCAGTTTTAACAATCTAATGATGAAAAAAAATAACAAACTGAATACTGCCATTCAGTTCACAAAAAATATTTTAACGACAGGGGCAATTGCTGAGACCTCTAGAGAAGTTGAAGTAGAAATCACTAAAAAGATACCATCAAAAGGAGCCAAAATAATTGTAGAATTTGGTATGGGGCATGGAAACATCACCAAGGAGATTCTTGAACAAATGTCTCCAGATTCAAAGCTTTATTCCTTTGAAGTGAAAAAAGAATTTTGCGAGCATGTGAAAAATGAAATTAAAGACGAGCGCTTGATTATCGTCAACGATGGGGCAGAAAACATCAGCAAACATGTTGATGGCAAAGTAGATGCCATCGTTTCTTCCATCCCATTTACTTTCTTCTCTAAAGAAAAATCTGAACTAATATTAGGAGAAACTTATAAGGCTTTGGCCAAAGACCATTTCTTTAGTCAAATTCTGTATTCAAAGATCCACACTAAAAAACTCGAAAACTTCTTCGATAAATGTACCATTGTGAAAACAAGTAATTTTCCTGCTGGCTTTGTTTATCATTGTGAAAAACATGAAGAGTAGAGGAAGATAAAGTAGAAAGCTTAAACAGATAAGCAGCAAAAGTTGAACCCATTCGACTCCTTCGATTCGTTGCTCACTCAAGGCAGGCTCTTCGTCGCTCAGGGCAAGATTAAAGTTAAAATGCAAAAGTTTAAAGTTGCTTTCTTAACTTTTCTTTATAAAAAAGGGACACGATTATCGTGTCCCTTTTTTATACTACAATTTAATTTATTTGAACGAAATCTAGCGCTGAGAACCGCCGTGTTCCCCGCTGAGAACCGCCGTGAAATAAAATTTAAAGCCAAATTCAAAACTTCGGAAACCGCAAATACGATCCATCAATCTCCTCCAAATTTCGAATCCCACACAATTGCATGTTCCGTTTCAATTCAGTATCCAAAATATTCAATACATCAAACACCCCAGCGGCTCCATCTGTAGCCAAGCCATAAATGTATGGACGACCAATACAAACGGCAGTGGCTCCCAGAGCAAGCGCTTTTAAAACATCCGTACCACGCCTAATACCTCCATCTAAAAGTACTGGAATCTGAGTATTAGTGATCTCAATAACATCCATCAATGCTTCAAGACTGCTTAAATCAGATTCAAGTTGCCTTCCTCCATGGTTGGAAACTATTATTCCGTCCACATCATACTTTAGACATAAACTTGCATCTTTTGGGCTAAGTATCCCTTTTAGAATGATCTTCATTTTACACTGCTCTTTTATCCATGGAATTATTTCCCAGGTTAAGGCAGGATTGTGGAAGTGATCTTCTGGACCTAGTTTTCCTGCAAGGTTTTCAATACTCAAGGCTCTACCTTCTACGTTCTCCACTAGCATTTTAGCATGCTTTTCTCTATTGCCAACAACAGGTACATCAACCGTCAATACCAATACTTCGCAGCCATTGGCTTCAACTGTTTTAATTAACTGCTTTGTTACTTCTAGCTGTGTGGTAGAGTAGAGTTGAAACCAAGGTTTGGGGGCCATGCCTTTTGCAATTGTTGCATAAGAATGATTGGTCACTGTAGAGGCGATCATCAAATGCCCACCTGCATCAGCAGCTTTAGCAGTTGCTTTGGCTCCATCAGGATGAAACAGCTTTTGCATACCAACAGGAGACAGGATAATAGGAGAGGCGTATTCATTCCCAAAAAGGGATAACTTCATATCTATCTTGGATACATCAACCAACCTTCTAGGTACCAATTGAATTTTTGAAAAGACGGAAGCGTTTCTCTTGATAGTTCTTTTATCATCCGCACCTCCAGTAAGGTACTCGTAGGCATCTTGACTAAGTTTTGAAGCGGCAGCTTGCTCATAGTCAAAAATATTTTTAAAAACAGTAGCCATCTTTATAAATTTAACCAGTATGTAAACTTCAAAACCAAAGCACGATTTCGGCTATCAAATTGACTGATAGGATCTGTAATGTAATTGTCCGTATAAACTATGAAAAAATCTGAAACTGGTTGAAAGCGCCATTGAAATCGAGCGTTGATATTCAAATTGTCAGATTGGTTATTGTATTGTAAAAAGGTAGTGAAGAAAACTTTCTTAGTCAGAGTGATATCAATTCTGGGACCAACAAGCCAAAGATCTGCCGTTTTAAATGGTGTCGCTAATTCAATATGATTGTAAGAATATTGTAAAGAGACTGATCCAAAAGGTTGGTAACGATAGCGAACAAATCCATTTAAGCCATAACGCGAACCATTATAAAAAGTACCATAAAAAGGATTTAGGCGATAACTAAATTTTTTTCTTCGATCAGAAGAGTAACTTAAATTGAGACCGTAAAAATTGTAGGAAGTACCTGCTGCAAGAAATATGTCATCTTCTTGAACCCGAGTCGGATCAAAGTCATTAATTAAACTTATGTCGTTATAATTGAATTCCAACCTAAGCATTCCAGTATTTTGGAATGAGAGATCCCAAAAAACGGAACTGGAAGTTTCTACCAAACCAAAATCTTGAAAGTATTCATTATCATCTTGACCAAGTTTGTAAAAGTAGGTCATGTCTGCTCCAATAGAATGTCTTGATATACTGCCAGTCTCAGGATAAATATTATGCTTAATTTCTGGACTTAAAATAAATATATCCCTTCTAGGTACAAATCCTACTTCTGGATTATAACCTGCACCGATCATGTTGTGCATCCATTCCAGTCTCCATTTTCTTACATCATAAATCAGCTGAAAATGATGGGTGTTTTTATTGGCTACTTTTTCTGGACTATCTACCAAATGGTAAGTTACATGTCCCCTCCAATTGTTGTTATTAGAAACCAATCTGTATTCTACACCTATGTTTCGGTTGTATTCAAAGAAAGTCCCACTAAACTTATCTGCTTCAAAGGTTTGTTTATTTACACCAATGAAGGCAATGTTTGATTTTTCAGAGATGTTTTGTTCGGCAGCAAGTACGGTATAGTTAAAGCTAGGCAAATCATTCTCAACTTGAGCTGCTGTTTGCATATTTAAAAGGCCAACTCTTAGCCTATTGTTGATTTTGCCACTAAGTCGAGCGCCGTAGTAAATTGTGTTTTGAACATTGATTTCAGTAGCAGTATCTAAGGCTATTCCAATCCTTCTAGAAAAAAAAGGGTTTGATCTTGTGGCTCCAAAGCCACCAAAAAGATCCGCATTTTCAAGAAAAAATTGCCTTCTTTCAGGAAAGGAGAGTTCAAACCTATCCAGGTTAGTTACCTGCCGATCTACTTCTACTTGCGAGAAATCCGGGTTAATGGTTAAATCAAGATTTAAACCAGCACCAAGACTAATCTTTGCATCTCCGCCAACTCTAAACTGGTTTTGTAATTTGCTTTGATCTATGTCTTCATAATCTCTACTTACTGCGTTTGCTACATAGGGAATCAAACTTACATTGCCTTTAGAATTTTGGAGCGGTTCTTCCCAGATGACTTCTCCAGAATAAGAGAGATCCATGATGATTCGGTTTCGAGTGATTGGCAGCCAATTGCTAATTTCATTATGTTGCGTGTCGAAACGGTATATTATCATGCTCCATTTGGAAGCACCTTTTTTAAACCTTAAGGTTGAAAATGGAATTTTCATTTCGGCAGTCCATTTATCATCCAGCATTTTGGCGTCTCCATCCCACTTATTGTCCCAAGAAGGGTCAAATCCAGAATGGACTCTTCCTCCTTCTGATATCAGTGCCTCTCTTCTTACTCCGGCTGGATTTATTCCAAAGAGCATCGCATTGGTCTTGTCTTGATAGGTATCGAAGGCTACGCTTATGTTATCGAAACCAAAAAATGAGTAATCACGTCGCAAAGATTCAATTACGAATTTATTGCCAGCGGTATGACAAACGATTCCAACATAAAGATTCTCATCGTCATAAGCTAAATGAACTTCTGTTTCACCCAGAGCAGGAATTGTATCTGAAGGAAAGTATTGACTGAATCCAGTACATGGGACGGTATTTCTCCAGATGTCTTCATCTAGAACCCCGTCTAACTCAATGCTGAGCTCTGTTTTTGTGACATTGATAGACTTGTCAGGAATAAATGTTTTAGTTCCATTTATTTGAGCTGACATTTGCAAAGTGCAAAGCAAAAATACTATGAGATACAAATGTTGCATCAAAAAAGGAGATTCTTTATAATTTTGTTAATAAACTGTAATATAAAGATTATATACTATTATGCTGAACCAATGAAAGTCCGTCCAACTAATTGAATATCAAACCTATATTTTAGTCGATAAAATTTTAAAAACTTGTAATAAAGTTTTTTTACGCAGAATTTTCCGATTTAGCCTTTCTTTGACATACAATTTTTTAAATTGCGGTAAATAAATTTACAGATGGCCAAACCAAAACCTTACATCGCGGGACGTACTCCTATTAAAGTTGATTTGAAAAAAGGAGAAACTTACGCTTGGTGTACTTGTGGTTCCTCAAGCAAACAGCCTTTTTGCGATGGATCACACCAAGACACCTTATTTTTTCCTGAAGTATGGAAATGCACTGAAGACAAAACCGTTCATTTATGTACTTGCAAAATGACAGATCGAGAACATGGTCTTTGCAATGGTGCGCATAAGAGAATAATAGGCTAATTAATTTTAGCCAATTTCTTTATTTATCAAATTTTGTCCCCTTAAATACTGCAAATAAAGAAACATTGAAAAAGCCCTTATTAGGTACTTGGTACTTTTGGTTGATCGCCTTTTCGGCGGTCCAACTAGGGGCTTTTTGCATCATCAATTTTTGGTCTGCTACAATAAATCTAATATTTGGCCTGCCTTCTTGGCTATGGGCTTTTATTAGTTTAGAGTGTTTATTCTCTTTCCTGTTTTACCTATTTATTAAAAATTATTGGTCAATTAATGAAAGCTCAAATAGATGATAGTATATATCATTCTTGCTTCTTATTTTTTGATCACTTTCGGTCTAGGATTTTACCTAAATAAAAAAAGTACTTCTGCAGAATCCTACTTCATGGCAGATAGAGGTCTCAGTACTTTTCAATTGTTTATGACCTTAATAGCCACCAATTTTTCCGCATTCTTTTTTCTAGGATTTGCTGCAGAAGGCTATTCCAAAGGATACGCTTATTACGCTATGGTGGCCTTTGGGACTTCCTTCGCAGCCATTACTTTTTATTTAATTGGAGAAAAAGCTCTTGCCTATGGAAAGTCCAAAAATTATGTAACGCCCGTCGAGCTGGTTGGAGCGCTAACAAAGCATTTACCCACAAAATATGCCTTGATGTTTGTGTACCTCCTATTCATATTTCCATACTTAGCATTGCAACCTATTGGTGCCGGTCTAATTTTAGAAAACCTAACAGACGGAGCCATACCATTTTTTTATGGTGTCTGTGGAATGATTCTGTTTATAATTGCACACATCTTGATGGGAGGAATGAAAGGAGTAGTCTTACTAGACGTGAAAAATGGCATCTTGATGTTGATTCTGATGATCCTTGCAGTTTTTGCTATTGTTTTCCAATTGGGAGGTTTCGCACAAATTAATTCACACACGCTTGCCAACAATCCGGAGCTTTTCAGTCCCAGAGGTGTTGCAAACCATTTCTCTGCAAAAAAGTGGATCTCCTATATGATATTGTTCAACTGCAGTATAGCGATTTTGCCGCAGTTGTTTATGCGGTTTATGATTTCAAAATCCAGCTTACAATTACAAAGATCAACTTTGCTTTATAGCATCATTCCAATATTTTTATTTCTTCTGCCTGTTATGATTGGTATATCAGGCCATTTGACCGAACCAAGTTTAGAAGGTAAAGAAGCTGATAAGATTTTAAGTTTGATGCTGGTGGCGCATACGCCAAGATGGTTTGCCGCCATTGTTTTAACTGGAGCTCTTGCAGCCTTCGTCAGCACAATGGATAGTTTATTACTTGCACTCGGGACCATCTTTTCAAGGGACCTAATTCAGTCCATTACTCCCTCTAAAAAGATAGATGAAGTAAAATATGCTAAGTATTCTATTGTCGTTTTCGCTTTGATCACCTTGATTATTGCTCAAACTAAACCAACTAGCATCTTTGCCCTTGGAAAATTGACCTTATCTGCCATGGCAACTATATTTCCAGTTATGCTACTAATATTAAGATGGAATAGACTGAAGCCAATATTTTATTTCCTGGCCATTGTCATTCCTGAAATATTACTCGTTGCTTTATCCTTTGCCTGGATTAAACTATCCTGGTTTGATGGTTTTTTGCCAGTTGTCCCTGCTTTTTGCCTGAGTATTGTTATCCTAGCTGTTGGAGCAATCTTCTCACAAAATAGACTTCAAAAAGATTTAGAATAAGTACTTTTGAGAAAATGTTTATTTGTTGATGCGGTTATTTGTTTATTAAACCGAACATTCGAATAAACAAACAACAAACAACAATCTACAATCAAATAACACCTGGCATCAGAGACCCTCTAGCAACCGACATCTGACATCAGACATCTGACAACTAAATCATGAGTAAAGAAGCTTTTATAATAGATGCAATAAGAACCCCATTTGGGAAATTTGGTGGCACCTTATCGACTATCCGTACGGATGACTTAGGAGCTATTGTAATTAAGGAAGTTTGTAGAAGGCAATCAACGATTCCTTTAGATGCCTATGATGATGTGATTATGGGTTGTGCCAATCAAGCAGGAGAAGATAATAGAAACGTGGCACGTATGAGTTTGCTTTTAGCAGGCTTGCCCTGGTCTGTTCCTGGAGAAACGGTAAATAGACTTTGTTCTTCTGGTATGTCTGCGGTCATCCATGCAACGAGAGCCATTAAAGCGGATGATGGAGATGTATTTATAGCTGGTGGGGTGGAACATATGACGAGAGGACCTTTTGTTATCTCTAAAGTATCTAAGGCTTTTGGAAGAGATGCACAAATGCACGATTCAAGTTTTGGATGGCGTTTTGTGAACAAGAAAATGAAGGAGCTTTATGGTACAGAAGGAATGGGTAGTACCGCTGAAAACCTGGCAGAACTTTACAACATCAATCGAGAAGATCAAGATAAATTTGCGCTTTGGTCTCAGCTTAAAGCAGCGGCAGCTCAAAAGTCAGGAAGATTGGCGGAAGAGATTGTAGCCGTTAGCATTCCACAAAGAAAGAAAGACCCAATCCTATTTGATCAGGATGAATTTATAAGAGCAGGTTCAACAATAGAAGGACTTGCAAAACTTCGACCGGCTTTCAAAAAAATAGAAGATGGAGGAACGGTAACAGCCGGTAATGCTTCTGGCCTAAACGACGGAGCAGCTGCCATGATCGTTGCTTCAGAAGCGGCCATCAAACAGTATAGTTTGAAACCACTTGCTAGAATTGTTAGCTCAGCCGTAGTTGGTGTTGAGCCAAGAATCATGGGTATTGGCCCGGTAGGAGCTTCTAGAAAAGCTTTAGCCAAAGCCGGCTTAAGTCTTGACCAAATGGGTGTTATTGAATTTAATGAAGCTTTTTCGGCTCAGGCTCTTTCTGTTTCTAGAAACCTAGGGCTTGCTGATGATGATCTAAGAATAAATCCAAATGGAGGTGCCATTGCTATCGGCCATCCGCTAGGTGTGTCAGGAACCAGAATTTTACATACCGCTGCAATCGAATTGCATAAGCAAGATAAACAGTATGCATTGATCTCGATGTGTGTGGGTGTAGGGCAAGGGTATGCGACAATAATTGAAAGGGTCTAGATTAGTTGATTGTTGTTAGTTGTTGGTTGATCGAAGGATTCTGAATAAGTTTTGGATTCAAAGGAACCAAATAGCATACTATTGCGTTATTCAGCATTTGTAATACTGACAAAAAGACGAACA
>CALIIW010000006.1 GCA_938018185.1 uncultured Saprospiraceae bacterium | reverse complement strand
GAATTATTCTAAATAAGAAGGGATTGAATACTTGTTTAAGCAGGAAGTCTTTTATTTTTGTACGAATATTCTAAAAATTAAATTTTAGTAGGAATGGCTCAGATAGACTTAGTAATGCCCAAAATGGGAGAAAGTATAATGGAAGCTACGATTCTTAAGTGGGTTAAGAATGTAGGTGATTCAGTTGAAGCGGATGAGACTATTCTGGAAATAGCGACTGATAAGGTAGATTCAGAGGTTCCTTCACCTGTTTCTGGGGTTATATCTCAGATAATGTTCCAAGTAGACGATGTTGTTGAAATAGGAAAAGTAATCGCAATCATTGCAACAGAAGGAGAGGCTATTGTTAAGACTGAAGCACCATCTGCTGTTCCTCAAACTTCTTCTAACGGACATAATGTATCTGAGCCTGCTCAGTTAGTTAATCAACCAGTTCCTCAAGTTTCTAATGTAGTGGCTCCAATGGTAAATGTACCAGTTAGCCAACCTGCATCAGGAGGTGGAAGGTTTTATTCACCCTTAGTTAAAAATATAGCATTAAAAGAAAATATAAGCATTCAAGAATTAGATGCTATTCCAGGCTCTGGTTTAAATGGACGATTGACTAAAAACGATATTCTTACTTTCATTTCCAATAGACATTCAAATGCCGGAAACTCAGTTGTTCATACAGCTACAACTGTACAAAATCCAGTTGTTCAGCAAGTAACTCAGCAACAGGTCGCGCAGCCACAAGTAGTACAGCAAGTTAAAGCTGCTCCAAAAGCAAGTACTTCAAATGCTGCAGATGGAAATGTAGAGATTGTTGAAATGGATAGGATGAGGAGGCTGATTGCAGACCACATGGTTATGTCAAAAAGGACTTCTCCTCACGTTACTTCATTTGTTGAGGTAGACGTAACAGATATAGTAGAATGGAGAAATTCTGTAAAAGTCGACTTCCAAAAGAAATATGGAGAAAAGATAACTTATACGCCAATATTCATTGAAGCAACAGTAAAAGCTTTGAATGATTTTCCGATGGTCAATGTTTCGCTAGGAGCGGACAATACTATCATAGTAAAAAAAGATTTGAACATAGGGATGGCTGCGGCTTTACCTTCTGGAAATTTGATTGTTCCTGTTATCAAAAATGCAGATCGATTGAATTTGATGGGTTTAACTAAAACGGTGAATGACTTAGCAAATAGAGCAAGATTAAATAAGTTAAAGCCAGAAGAGATTCAAGGAGGTACCTTTACCATTACAAATGTAGGTACTTTTGGAAATGTTATGGGAACTCCTATTATAAACCAACCTCAAGTAGCTATATTAGCCGTTGGAGCAATTAGAAAAAAACCTGCAGTTCTAGAAACAGAATTTGGAGATGTTATAGCAGTTAGACATATGATGTTCTTATCTTTATCCTATGATCACAGAGTAGTGGATGGATTTTTAGGGGGATCATTTTTAAGAAAAATAGGTGATTACCTTGAAGCATTTGATAAAACAAGGTCAATTTAATTTTAATTAATGAACTTATTCCGATTAGTATTTCTTGGATTTTGCTTTCTAACGTCTTTGCTTGGATTCGCTCAGCAAGACTCACCTACCAAGCTTAAAAAACAAGCAGATACTTACTTTGAAAAAGGCTTATTTGCAAAAGCCAACTACCTCTATCAAAAATATCAAAACGTAAAAAGTTTAGACAATCAAACACAGTTAAAAATGGCTGTTTGTGCTTATGAAACTAATGACCTCAATAGTGCATCAAAATTATTGAACGAATTATTAGGCGATAAGCAAGTAGATGCCGATGCTTATCTTTATTCAGCTAAATTATTACACGCAAATAATAATTTTAAAGAAGCTGCAAAAAGATATAAAGAATTTCTAGGTGCTGCCAAGTTCGAAGATGAAAATAGAAGAGCAGTAAGAGATCTTATCAGAAATTGTTCTGCAGGGATGAAATTAGCCTTGCAAAAAGAAGCTGCCTTGGTAGAGAATCTAGGAAGATCAATCAATACAGCATACGATGACTATGCACCTGTTGAAAGCCCAAACTATAGTCAAAAAATATATTTTTCTTCTGCAAGGAAAGGATCTAAAGGGGGATTAAGAAATTCCTCAGGATCAATAGACAGTGAATATGGTGGATATAATTCTGATATTTATTTCAGTAGATTAGAAAATGGATCCTGGATACGTTCTGAAGCTTTAGGCGGGATAATTAATTCTTCAAAAAATGAAGTTTTGATTGATTTTAATTCAGATGGTTCGGCCTTATATTTTTATAAAGGCTTGAAAAATTCTGGAGGACAAATTTATGTAGATTCTTTTTCTGCTAATGTGGATGAAGTAAAAATTGCAAGTAAATTTGTTAGTGAAATCCAAACGGCCAAAGGAGATCAGACGCCTTTCTTTTATAATGATAGTTTGACTTTATTTGCGAGTTATAGACCTGGCGGCTATGGTGGTTACGATTTATATGCTACCGTCAAAAAAGAAGGCGAGTGGCAAACACCATTCAACCTTGGTCCTAAGATAAATTCTGCTTATGACGAAATCAGTCCATTTCTATCTTTAAATGGAAGAACATTATATTTTAGCACCAATGATAGTAGAAGAAGTAGTGGTGGTTTTGATATTTTTTCAGCCAAGTATGACAAGCTTATCAATGAATGGACTGAAATAAAGAATATGGGATTGTCGATAAACTCTTCTGAAGACGATACGGATTTTAGACTGACTAAAGACGGTATGAAGGCATTTTTTACTTCTTCAAGAAAATCAGGATATGGCGCTCGTGATTTATACATTGCGTATTTCAAAGCACCTAGAGAAGAGCAAAAAGAAACGATGTTCCCAATTACTTTTATTCAGTTGGAAGATATTGAGCAAAGACTTGCAATGGCAAATTCTGCCTCAAAGGCGGGAAGTAATACAGGCGTCGGAGAACCAATAGGAGAAGAAGTTTCGGAAGAAAAGAAACTAATAAAAATCAAAAACATCTATTTTGATGATGACAATGACGTAAACAATACAGATAATAAAAAGAAAATAGCTATTGCCGCTGAGCTCCTTAAAAGGTATCCAAGCTTGAGTGTATTG
>CALIIW010000005.1 GCA_938018185.1 uncultured Saprospiraceae bacterium | reverse complement strand
CTTCATCTTAAAAAAAGATTGCATAAGAATTCTAGCTTCTTTCTCCATCAATCCAGCATGAATTTTTGTCTTAGGATGTAAGATTTGTTTTTCCAATTTAGCATATCCAGCTTTTTCATCGGAAGCCGCATAGAATAGCTTATCTAGCTTAGCCCAGAATAAAGCTCCGGCACACATAACACAAGGCTCAAGGGTGACATAGAGGCTACAATTATTAAGGTATTTATTACCTAAGTACGAAGCAGCAGAGGTAATGGCTATAATTTCCGCATGAGCGGTGACATCATTTAGCAATTGGGTTTGATTATGTGCCCTTGCTATAATGTTGTTTTGACATACAACTACAGCACCAACTGGGACTTCTCCCGAATCATAGGCCTTTTGAGCTTCTTTTATGGCTTGTTCCATAAAGTACGTATCATCTAATTTCTGTAGCAAATTGTATTCTTTTAAATATTTTCAATTATCTGCAAGCTAAGTTGGGAAAAAACTTTTGAAAAGTAATATCTTTGCGCATGGAAACAGTAAATAGTAACACACAGACTCACCAATCCAATGGCCGGATCAACAAACAGATCCAAGAAGCCCTTACTTTTGACGATGTACTTTTAGTGCCTGCCCACTCTGAGGTTTTGCCTAGAGAGGTTGATATATCTACACAGTTGACTACGGATATTAGGATTAATGTACCAATCGTATCTGCTGCCATGGATACTGTAACTGAGTTTAAATTGGCTATAGCCATTGCAAGACAAGGAGGAATGGGGATGATTCATAAGAATATGTCCATTGTAGATCAAGCTGAACAAGTAAGAATGGTTAAAAGGTCTGAATCAGGGATGATTATTGATCCAGTCACCCTTACCCATGATGCACTCGTTAGTGATGCGCACGAATTGATGCGAAAGCATAAAATTGGAGGCATCCCTATCATTGATCCCAATAAGAAACTAATTGGAATTCTAACAAACAGAGATTTAAGGTTTGAAACTAGAATAGACAAGCCTGTCAAAGAGTTAATGACTTCTGAGAATCTTGTGACCACTTCCATCGGCACTACCCTAAAACAAGCAAAAGAGATATTACAAAAAAATAAAATTGAGAAACTACCAGTCATTGATGACAATGGAGTTTTGGTAGGATTAATCACCTTTAAGGATATCATGAAGGTTCAAAACTACCCCAATGCCTGTAAGGATACTTATGGAAGATTGGTAGTTGGAGCTGCTGTTGGAGTCACGCATGATATATTGGAAAGAGTTGAACATTTAGTAAAAGTTGATGTTGATGTTATTTGCATAGATACTGCTCATGGCCATTCGCAAGGTGTTTTGAATAGTGTAAAAAATGTTAGAAAACATTTTCCAGATTTACAGATCATCGGTGGAAATGTAGCCACAGGAGCAGGAGCTTTGGCTTTGGTTGATGCTGGTGTAAATGGCGTGAAGGTAGGTGTAGGTCCAGGTAGTATTTGCACAACAAGAATTGTTGCCGGAGTAGGTGTACCTCAATTGTCTGCTATTCTTTATGCTGCCGAAGCTATCAAACATACAGGTGTACCAATTATCGGAGATGGTGGAATTAGATTCACTGGAGATATTGCAAAAGCAATTGCAGCTGGAGCGGATACCATTATGGCAGGTTCCTTATTTGCTGGTGTTGAAGAAGCACCCGGGGAGACTATAATTTTTGATGGTAGAAAATTCAAAACCTACAGAGGAATGGGTTCTATTGGAGCGATGAAAATTGGTTCCAAGGATAGATACTTTCAAGATGTTGAGGATGATATAAAAAAATTAGTCCCAGAAGGTATTGAAGGAAGGGTTCCTTTCAAAGGAAATCTTTCAGAGATCATGGTACAGTATACTGGTGGGTTAAGAGCTGGCATGGGCTATTGCGGTGCAGGTACGATCAAGGATTTGCAAGGAGCTAGTTTTGTAAAAATAACAGGAGCTGGTATTGTTGAGTCGCATCCGCATGACGTTATTATTACTAAGGAGTCTCCGAATTATTCTAGAAGGTAGAAGGTGGTTGTCAGATGTCGGATGTCAGATGTCAGATGTCAGTAAGCTTGGTAAAACTGGGCTTTCATAGTTCAAAATTTAAACCACAATAGATCACATAGTTTTACACAATAGGCACATAGTTTTGTTTATTGTATTAAAAGAATATAATGGATTTTAAAACGCAGATAAAGCAAGGTATCCCGTCAAGTTTACCGGAGAAGAAAGTGTATGAGCAGGAGGTTAGTCATGCACCTAGAAGGGTTATTGAAGGAGTGTTATCAGAAAAGGAGAAACAGCTTGCGCTTAGAAATGCTTTGCGATATATCGATGCAGAACATCATGAAATATTAGCTGCGGAATTTGCAGCAGAGCTTGAAGATTATGGGAGAATCTACATGCTCAGGTTTAGACCTGACTATGAGATGTACGCTCGACCTATTGAGGAATATCCATGCAAGACAAAACAAGCTGGGGCAATCATGTTGATGATTCAAAATAACCTTGATCCTAAGGTGGCAAAGCATCCACATGAATTGATAACCTATGGAGGCAATGGAGCTGTTTTTCAAAACTGGGCGCAGTATCTTCTGTGTATGAAGTACTTGTCTATCATGACAGAGAAGCAAACCTTGGTATTATATTCTGGACATCCATTAGGTTTATTCCCTTCTCACAAAGATGCACCAAGAGTGGTTGTTACAAATGGGATGATGATTCCAAATTATTCAAAAAAATCAGATTGGAATAAATACAATGCACTTGGTGTAACATCTTATGGTCAGATGACCGCGGGTTCTTTTATGTACATCGGACCTCAGGGAATTGTGCACGGGACAACCATCACTCTTCTCAATGCAGGAAGAAAGTTGGGTTTAGGAGATAATGACTTGGCTGGGAAGCTTTATGTAACTTCAGGTTTGGGAGGGATGTCAGGCGCGCAGGCCTTGGCAGCCGTAATTACAAAATGCGTAAGCATCATAGCTGAAGTTGATGGCAAGACTATTGACCAAAGAGTTGTTGATGGATATGTATTAGCTGAAAATGTTTTTAGCTCTTTAGATGATCTACTCATACGTTGTCAACAAGCGAGAGATAATAAGGAGGCAGTTGCTTTGGTATATCATGGAAACATCGTGGCACTTTGGGAAAAATTTGTTGAAGAAGATGTAAGGATAGAATTGGGATCGGATCAGACTTCCTTGCACAATATTGATGACCTAGGCTATTGCCCAATAGGTTATACATTTGAAGAGGCAAAGGATCTTCTTATAAAAGATAAAGCAAAATTCATGTCTGAGATTGCTTCTACTTTGAAGCGACATGTTATTGCAATTAATAGCCTTACGGCGAATGGCATGTATTTTTGGGATTATGGAAATGCATTCCTAAAAGAAGCTGGAGATGCAGGTGCAGATATTTGGAAAAACAAGGAAGAAGGTATTTTTAAATACGCTTCTTATGTGGAGGACATCATGGGGCCAATGTGCTTTGACTATGGCTTTGGTCCATTCCGCTGGGTCTGTACTTCTGGCTTAAAATCAGATTTAGATCTTACAGATAAAATCGCAGGCGAGGTTTTGAAAGAAATGTTGAAGACTGCTCCGGAAGAAATTAAACCACAGCTTAGGGACAATATTTTATGGATTGAAACGGCAGATCAGAACATCCCTATCGTTGGATCCAAATCAAGGATTTTGTATGCAGATGCAGACGGTCGTATTAATATCGCGAAGGCATTCAACGATGCCATCGCAAGTGGTGCATTAAAAGGACCAGTTGTTTTAGGAAGAGACCACCATGATGTTTCTGGAACGGACTCCCCTTTCCGAGAAACGGCTAACATTTATGATGGCTCACGATTCACAGCGGATATGGCGGTGCATAATGTCATCGGAGATTCTTTCAGAGGCGCGACCTGGGTATCGCTGCACAACGGAGGTGGTGTCGGTTGGGGTGAAGTAGTGAATGGCGGATTTGGTATGGTGCTAGATGGCTCCCCTGCTTCAGAACAAAGACTTAAATCTATGCTCCATTGGGATGTAAATAACGGTATTGCAAGACGTAGCTGGGCAAGAAATAAAGAAGCGATCTTTACTGCAAAGCGAGCGATGGATCAGAATCCGGAGTTGGTGATTACGATTCCTAATTTGGTGGATGATGAATTGTTGACGGGAGGAGCTTAAATGAGGATTTATACAAGACTAATTTCGACCGATTTTGTCTAAGGGATGACAATTTTCAATTTCAAACTGTTAATTACAATTTGTAATCGCAGTAAGTTCCTGTCCTTATTACCAGCTTCAAAAAACGATACTGTTCGTTACGATTTGCAATCGTACACGACACATGCAATACAGCCTCTGGCTGTAGCCTTTTTTATGACCGCCAAAGGCGGCGATAAAGTTTAGGCGGGCCAATGCAATTGGCTTCAATCACGGGTTGAAATTTTTCTTGATGAACATTGTCATCCCGACCGAAGTGAAGCGGAGTGGAGGGATCAATGTAATGTAACAAGACTAATTTCGACCGAGTTTGCCGAAGGCGAAAAACGAGTGGAGAAATCTGAACACGTATAATGAGCTAAATGTATTTTCAAAACAAACCAGGTAATATTTCTCCACTTCGGTCGAAATTGAAATTAGAACCCTGATATTTATCCCTCCATTTCGCTGCGCTCCAGTCCCCGAGTGCTCAGGGGCAGGCGGGATGACAAATTTCAATTTCAAACTGTTCATTACAATTTGCAATCGCCATAAGTTCCTATCCTTATCTTCAACTTCAAAAAACGATATTGTTCGTTACGATTTGCAATCGCTCCAATGTTTATATCATTATTACCATCATCAAAAACGATCCTGTTCGTTACGATTTGCAATCGTACACGACACATGCAATACAGCCTCTGGCTGTAGACTTTTTTATGGCTGCCAGAGGCCACGATAAAGTTTACGCGTGCCAATGCAATTGGAAGCTAACACTTTTCGATGTTCATGATGAACCTACAGATACAATAGACTATCTTACTCGGATATTTTATATATTGTTCTTATAAATTCAAAATTGACAAAAACTTAATAAAATTTGGTGCATAATTCTAAAGCCTCCCATTCTTTAAAAGATCTGAATTATTAATAATATCGATGAAAGAAGTATTGAAGACATTTTTTGAACAATATGGTAAGCTCTCAGAAGATGGTTTAAGTGAATTAACAAATAAGTTTATCCTCAAGTCCGTTAAAAAAAATGAACTCCTACTCTTTCAAGGACAAGTTTGTAATAAAATATACTTTGTAACCAAAGGATGTTTAAGACTTTACTACATAGCTGATGATGTCGAAACCACCGTTTGGTTCTCTTTTGAAAACAATTCTGCCATTGAGTTATCTAGTTTTTTAAGTGGCTTGCCTTCTGACTATTTTATAGAAGCCATTGAGGATAGTGAAATTCTTTCTTTTCAAAAATCAGATTTAGAAAACCTTTACAAGAATCATCCTGAAATGGAAAGCATATTTCGTGTTTTTTGGGAAGATGTCATTTTGACTTTGCTTGAAAGATTTACTTCACTGCAAAAATATTCGGCAGAAATACGCTATCGAGACTTAATGAACCAACCTAAATACCTACAAAGGATTCCTCAAAAATATCTAGCTTCGTATATTGGGGTTACACCAACATCTCTTAGTAGGATAAAAAGAAATTTAAAATAGCGTCGTTCTTGTCATATGACAATTATTAATAGCTATAAATACACTATTTTTGTAGGAGTTACTTAATCATTTTGGATTGAGCAAAAAAAGAAGCTTTCTAGAATCTTTTTTTGCAACAATTAATTCTATAAATGGTTAATAATCAATGAATATGGTGCTTAATAGGTATGAAAAACTTACTTTTGCACTCGTTTTAAACAAAATAATAAATCATATTAATAATGTCTACAACAGAATCCACTTTGACTTACAAAGTAAAAGACATCAATCTAGCGGATTGGGGTCGTAAAGAAATGAGATTGGCAGAAGCTGAAATGCCAGGATTAATGTCTCTTCGTGAAGAATTTGGTGCTTCTAAACCTTTAAAAGGTGCTAGAATCGCTGGTTGCTTACACATGACAATCCAAACAGCGGTTTTGATAGAAACCCTTGTTGAATTAGGAGCTGAAGTTACTTGGTCTTCTTGTAATATCTTTTCAACTCAAGATCATGCAGCAGCAGCAATAGCAGCAGCAGGTGTTCCTGTATTTGCTTGGAAGGGATTGAATGAAGAGGAATTTGACTGGTGCATCGAGCAAACATTACATGCTTTTGGAGGTGGTAAGCCTTTAAACATGATCCTTGATGATGGTGGTGATTTGACTAACATGGTCTTGGATAGATATCCTCAATTGGTAGCTGATATCGGAGGTATCTCTGAGGAAACAACTACTGGTGTACATAGATTATACGAAAGAGTAAAGAATGGCACATTGCCAATGCCTGCTATAAACATCAATGACTCTGTTACTAAGTCAAAATTTGACAACAAGTACGGATGTAAAGAATCATGTGTAGATGCTATCAGAAGAGCAACTGACGTAATGATGGCTGGAAAGGTAGCTGTTGTAGCTGGATATGGTGATGTTGGAAAAGGTTCTGCTGCTTCTTTAGCTGGAGCAGGTTGTAGAGTTATTGTTACTGAGATCGATCCTATTTGTGCACTTCAAGCTGCAATGGACGGATTCGCAGTAAAGAAGATGGAAAATGCAATTAAGGATGCAAACATCATTGTAACTGCAACAGGAAACAAGGACATTCTTAAGCCGGAGCATTTCAAGGCGATGAATGACAAGACAATTGTTTGTAACATTGGTCACTTTGACAATGAAATAGACATGGCTTGGTTGAACGAAAAGTCAGGTGCAGAAAAGATTGAGATTAAGCCACAGGTTGATCTATATAACTTAAACGGTAAGGACATCATCGTTCTTGCAGAAGGAAGATTGGTAAACCTTGGTTGTGCAACTGGTCATCCATCATTCGTGATGTCAAACTCTTTCACAAACCAAGTTTTGGCTCAGTTGGAACTTTGGGAAAACAAAGACAATGATACGTATGGCAATGAAGTTTACATGCTTCCTAAGCATTTAGATGAGAAAGTAGCTAGACTTCACCTTGCTAAGATTGGTGTTGAATTGACTGAACTTTCAAAAGATCAAGCAGATTATATTGGTGTAAAAACGGAAGGTCCGTTTAAGCCAGAATACTATAGATACTAGGACTTATTGTTTTAGTATTTTGAAAATAATTTTAAGCCTCGGTGTGTTTGCATCGGGGCTTTCTATTTGTACCTTTTTGAGTAAAATATTTTGAACCACAACAGATCACATAGGAGTGCACAATAGACACAATAGAAAATTATTAGGTTTCATTGATTGAGAGTAACACATCAGGCATCCCCTTAAACATTTCTTTAAAGATATATACATACTAACATACTTATAAACATTACATTTATGAAGTTATCAATTGATATCAGCCTCTATCCACTACAAAAAGAATATGGCCCAGCGATTTTAGATTTTATAGCTAGATTAGAATCTTACGTTTCAATATCTATCAAGAAAAATACTATGAGCACCCAAGTATTTGGAGATTATGACGAATTAATGGACATATTAAAAGAAGAAATTAAAACAACCTTTATGGAATTAGATACCTCTGTTATGGTATTGAAGATGGTTAATGAAGACTTGGCCTAGTTCATCGTGCTTAGTGCAAGGTTCATCCTATTTGTTCCTTAAAATGAGCATTAAAAGATATCTTAGTATAATAGACAATTAATTGTGCAAACACACCGTTTTAACATTTACAACTAACAATCCAAATATGAAAAAATTAAGTGGGATCATCATTCTTTGTGTACTGACAACAGCCATTGTATCTACCTCTATCACATATGCCTTGTTCAATAAGTTGGCTAAAAACTCAATAGCTTCTAATCAGGCACAAGGCGTGCAAACTAAATTTGTCAAAAACGATATTAATATAAGTCCCTCTTCCTTGCCTGATGACTTTGTCACAACTTCAGCAAGAGTGACACCTGCTATAGTAAATATAGTTTCATTGACAAACGGGCAGACAAGATCCAATGGTTCTGGTGTAATCGTAGGCGAGAATGGGTATATTATCACAAACAATCATGTTGTTAGTGGTGGCAGCTCTTATGAGGTGACCACAAATGATAAAAGAACTTTTAGTGCCACAATTGTGGGCGTTGACCCTACGACTGACTTGGCACTACTTAAAGTAGATGCACAAAATTTGAAAACATTGGATTTTGGAGATTCAGATGGTGTGAGAGTTGGCGAGTGGGTACTTGCTGTTGGCAATCCATTTAATTTGACTTCAACAGTAACACTTGGCATCGTAAGTGCAAAGGCGAGAAATATAAATATCTTGAGTGCGCAAGAATATTCAGTAGAGAGTTTTATCCAAACAGATGCTGTTGTTAATCCTGGAAATAGTGGAGGAGCACTCGTTGATTCCTCTGGAAAATTAGTTGGTATTAATGCCGCTATCCTAACAGAGACTGGATCTTATGAAGGCTATTCGTTTGCGATCCCTTCAAATCTAGTTCGCAAAGTTATTAATGACTTAAAAGAATATGGTGAAGTTCGTAGAGCCATATTAGGGATAAGGATTTCGGATGTAAACGAAACAATTGCTCAGCAACTAAACTTAGATTCTGTTTCTGGTGTATTAATCGATTCTATCAATAAAAACTCTTCCGCAGAGGATGCCGGCCTCCGAGCTGGTGATGTAATTGTAGAAGTAAATGGGAAGGCTACTAACTCAACTCCTGAATTGCAAGAGCAGGTTGCTAGGCTTCGCCCTGGCTCGAGAATTGATTTGAAGTTTATTAGGAATGGTCGATTGACATCTAAGAATGATATTGTGTTGAAAGGACTTGATTAAAAGAGCCATTGGCTATAGAGATCTTAGAAAAAGAAAAAGGTTCTGGGCATGCCCAGAACCTTTTTCTTTTTCTAAGGCTATCGTTTATATTATTATTTTAAATAAAAACAAATAAACAATTTAAAAGCCAATGGCAAACAGCAAAAAGCCAACAGCCAATTGCCGTTCCCTAAAACCTATCATCCACCTTATGCAAATGATGTGCATAAATATCCGCTCGCCACTCCCCCATGATGTGAATTACAAGTAAAATAGCAGATTGAATTATGAGTCCAACTCCGGAACCAAAAGAAAAATCTCCTAAGAAATTGGACATCCACAGGAAGCAAAGAATAATGCCAATAAAAACAAAACCTGTTTCTAAGTTTCTAATGACGACCAAGGTCTTTTTCAACTTCTTCATTCTATCTGTCTCTTCTGAAATGACCTTTTTTGGTGTATAAGACAGTGCGCCTCTTATATTTTGTACCTGGGAGCCATTTCTCAGAAAAAACACAAAGCCTACACAAAGCTCTGCCAAACCTATTAGACCAAGTGTGGCAGCCAAGCCTTTCCAAAATAAGCCAGACCAAATTAGCATGGCTATTATAGAGAATAAGATGCTAAAAAGCCCAATTGCGATGATGAATAGCGCGTTGGTTTTTTCAGCTTTGAAATACTGTAGCAAATGCCTTTCAAACTTTTTTATAGAAGGATCCAATATTTATCAATTGTGACTGAAGTTAACATTAAAAGTCTAATTGGGGAAAGTAATATGAACGTGTTGGTCTTAGTACAAACCGACAACAAAATACTTCTTTTACAATTACTTTATAAATTATTGTTTATTTGGTTATGTGTTTATGCGGTTATTTATCATTCTAGCACATTTCATAATCGAAAACCCATTTAATTATGCAAAAACTTGTTACACTTTTCGCAATTCTATTTAGCTCATTTTCTTTATTCTCACAGTCCCAAAATACTAGAGAAGCAGATTTTTATCAGCTAAAAAATACGCATAGCATTCATCTAGGTCTAGGCTTTCCTAGCACCACAAATGTTGCAGCAGAATTTTTAAGTCTAGGAAATCAAGATGCTAAAGCAACGCCTCAATTTGTTTTAAGGTATGAATATGCTCTTTCTGATAAAATTGGGATTGGAGTTTATGGTGGCTATTACTTTGGTGAAACAGAGGATATTAATTTTAGTAATATCTTAGGTGGTTCTGGAAGTCAAAGCATTGAAGACATCATTTGCTGTATAGCAAACCCAGGTTCTGAATGTTGTGAAGATGATACTACAGTAAAAAGTGGAACGGCAAAATACAAGCTAGATGTATTCACACTAGGCGGTCAGGCAACTTTACACTTTTTAAAATTACCTAAGCTTGATACTTATACCATTGTAAGATTGGGTTACAACTTTGCTTCTTTCAGAGAACAAGGCGATGCCAATGTCAATTTCCTTGGTTTTGATGTTCCAAACTTTGAATACTTTGCTGGTGTTGGAGGTAGATATTTCATTAATCCTAATCTTGGAATTTATGGTGAATTTGGAAATAGTATTCTATCCTCAATACATGTGAATCTTGGTGGCACTTGGAGATTTGGAGATTTTTAATCGTTTACTACTTTTTATAATCCACTAATATATAAATGCTTAAGACAACTTCAGTCTTAAGCATTTCGTCGTTTATAGGATAATCTTAACACCTCATCGATAAACAAAGCTACTAAGTTAACAAATTGATAAATAGACTCGTCTTGTTAGTATAATCATGCTAATAATGTAATTTTAGCACGGTATATTTGACCCTACTTATCTAAACCAGGATAACATATGAAAAAATTTCAGCTTTTAATTCTACTTCTAAGTCTTTCCATTACAAGTGCCTTTTCACAGACTAGAATAATAAGAGGAACTATCGTCGACAAGCTCAGTAATGAACCACTTTCTTTCGCTTCTATAGCGATTAAGAATTCTTCTAACGGTACTTTCTCCAATGATGAGGGACTTTTTGAATTGAAGGTAAAAGAAGAAAATACAAGCATTCAGATCTCCTATATAGGATATAAAGATTACGAATTTGTAGTTGATGCTAAGGAGGATGTTTACAATGTCTTTCTGGAGGCCTATGAAGTAGAATTAGAGGAAGTAGTTGTTAGACCTCATGAGGCAATTTACTACATTAAAAAAGCAATTGAAAACCATCCAAACACCATCACATCGGAGGCATTTGAAACCAGAAGCTTTTTTAGCGAACGGTCTTCTTTAGTCAATGACAAAGATGACTCATACAAAATGGATGAAGCTGTTTTTATTAGTTACTTTCCCGATTATTCTATCGATACCTTGGCTGCAGAGAATAGATTGGTCCTCCATGAATATTCTGAAAAAGGGGAATTTGAATCTATATTATTAGAAAACAAAAAAATAGCAAAAAGAGAAGCCAAGGACAAAAAGAGAAGAGAGAAAAAAGCTAAAAAAGAAAAAAGACCTGATACAGGTATCGTTGGCATAGACACACTGTCTACCGAAGCCAAAGACGAAGTGTTAGGAGACTCCGATAATGTTAACATTGAATTTGGAGACATGCTGGGAGGACCTGCGAGCATCTTGCGCAACTCTCAAAAAATACTTGATAATGTTTTCTTCAAAAAAGAAAAACTTAAAAAATTCAGATACAGCTTTGCACCAGCAACTACTTACCAAGGCCGTGCTTTAATGGCTATCGATTTCTATAACAAGAAGAAAGTTGAATTTGTCTTATACAAAGGCACTATATATCTTGACCATGAAACATTAGCAATTGTTTCAGTAGACTATACTGCCAAAGTCAAATTACCATTTTATGTCAATGCACTTTTGAAAGCTGCCGGTGGATTTAAACTAAATTCTATTTCTGCTGATACGCGCACAAGAAATCAGACCATAGAAGGCTTAGTTTATCCAAAACAATCTAGAGTGAATATTCAAATCGAATTGGAACAAGAAGATCGTATAGAAAACATAGCTATAAAACAGATACTAAATATTGATGAAATAAATATTACAAATCCAAACCCAATTCCAGAAGATCAAAAATTTGATTCTGATTTAGAGATGGCGGATCAGATTTTTAATTTGGAAAATTTGAGTTGGGATGATGTGGGGAAAGTGGAATATTGATTTAGTTCGTCGTTTTTTGTTCATAGTTCATAGTATTAAGTTTACACTGGAAAACAAAAGTTATTTAGGCTGGGACACAAAGCGCACAAAGAAGCGCAAAGATTCACCAAGCTATTAAAACAAACAATACTATGAACTATGAACCATAAACTAATATCACTTTACAACATACTCTACCATCCTAGCATCAGCCATTATAAAATAGCCAACTGCTCCGCCTTCAAAATTTGTTCTCACGTTTGAGGGAGGAGGATCTAATGGTGATCCTCTATAAACTTCATTACTTATATCTTGTAGAAAATCAGGATATCTCCTTTTTGAAAGCGAACAATATTTATATAAACCTATTAAAATAAACTATGCCAATTCCACAAATGAAAACATTGTAAAAAGGACCCATACCAAATAAATAAAAGAACTTGACTATTTTAACCGTCGAGGTCCAGCTCAAGAAAGTCTGCGTGCAATCGAAAGGATTCTCCATGAAATATATTTTTCTCCTATTGGATTTAAATTGTAAAAAACTAGACTTGAGTTATTCGCTAGGATGATAGCTATAACAGGAGCACAACTGAATTATGTTGGTATTAAATATTCCAATTATATCCAATGATAGAATCGTGAGTGTTTTTTATGCAAAAAAAATATGGATAATATATATTCTCTTTTAACTAATCACAACTTTTTCCATAATTATTGCTTCCATAGATTCTAAACTAACAAAAGAAAATCCATCGATTTTAACTTGTGTTCAATTATGACTTTATAGATCATTTTGATAATCTTCCCCCTTATGCGAGAGTCATCGCTAAAATTAAATTTAAAAGTCTTATAATTGAGTGTTCTAAAATGGGTAATTTTAATCCTACTCAGCTAAACAAAATCAATCATGAAAAAGATCATAAGATGCAGCTGGTCAACGCACAAACAAATCGACCAAGACTACCATGATACAGAATGGGGCGTACCCGTACATGACGATCGTTTGCTTTTTGAATTTATCTGTTTGGAAGGTGCGCAGGCTGGTTTAAGCTGGACGACCATTTTAGCCAAAAGAGAAAATTACAGAAAAGCTTTTTACAATTTTGATGCAAAGAAGATAATTAGATATGTGCCTGGAAAAATAGAAAAACTACTGCAAGATCCAGGTATTGTCAGGAATAAACTTAAGGTAAATTCAGTGGTGACAAATGCGCATGCTTTTTTAGCGATTCAGGAAGAATTTGGAAGTTTTGATAAATATGTATGGGGATTTGTCAATGGCAAACCGATAATCAATAAATGTAAAACCATGGCAGACGTTCCTGTCAGTACAGAGATATCAAACGCTTTTAGTAAAGACCTTAAAAAGAGAGGATTTAAATTTATAGGCACGACAATATGTTATGCTTTTATGCAAGCTGTAGGAATGGTCAATGATCATACGGTGGATTGCTTTAGGTATAAGGAAGTTAAATAAAGCAAAGTCCAATGTATGCATCAGACAAAAAGACTTCTGGCGAACATTTAATCAAAATATATCCACATAAATAAAACTTTTGCCTCCTTATATGTTTAGATTTATATCTTGATTTTTACAAAATTATGTTCATTAAATTAAATATCATTTTATTGAAAAATATCACTGCCTTATCCATAGTCTTTTTATCTATCTGTATAAGCATAAATGCACAAGTAAATACTACAGAATTTACTGCTTCTGCAGATGTATTTTTTAGAACATTCGTAAAAACGGATGTTGTAGAATATGCTAAATTAAAAAACAATCCTTCTTTAAATTCATTGATTAAGGCTATTGAAGATATGGATTTAAGCGCTGCTACGGCTAATGAAGAAAAAGCTTTTTATATTAATGCCTATAACTTATTAGGAATAAATCAAGTTAGCAAATCCTATCCTGTTTCTTCAGTAAAAGACATAACAAATTTCTTTGACCTCAAACATAGTATTGCTGGACAAACAATGTCTTTAAATCAAATTGAACATGATTTTTTATTTAAAAAATATCCTGACCCTAGGTTGCACTTTGTCCTTGTATGTGGAGCCGTATCTTGTCCACCCATCACAGACTTTGCTTATAGCCCTGATAAGTTAGAGGAGCAAATGGATCAACAAACCAAACTTGCGGTTAACAACCCAATTATCATAGAAAAATCGAAATCTAATCTTAATGTTTCGCAAATTTTCAAATGGTATCAAAAAGATTTTGGAGGTTCAGAAGAGGCCGTTCAAAATTTTATAAATAAATATCGGAGAGCAAAATTTCCAACTGGATTAAAATTAAAATATCAAAATTACGATTGGACTTTGAACGACTTGAATATTGATAAAACAGGAACTGCAACTGAGAAAAAGAATAATGCCAATAGATATATTGTCTCTTCAACCATTCCAAAAGGTACTTTTGAAATCAAACTTTTTAATAATCTCTATACTCAACAGACAGGTGCCAATGATGTGCTGATAGATCGTAGTAATTTTTTCACCTCTACCTTATCTGTATTTTATGGTTTGACTAATCGGTTTAATGTAGGAATTAACACCAGATATAGACAAGTCAGTAATGATAAACTTCCCGTTTCAGCGCTAAAGGTATTGAGTGAACCTAGCAGAACAGGTCTTACTGCCATTGGTCCACAAATTAGAGTTGCCCCAGTACCTAAATGGGAAAATTTTTCAATTCAGAGTTCCTTTGTATTTCCTGTTGGGAAGGAGCTTGAAGGAAATTATGACGATCCAAATAATATATCAGATTACATAGATTGGGACGGCCCCACCTGGTGGACCCAATTTTTTAATGATTTTCCTATCGGAAATAATTTCTCCATATTTACAGAAGTTGATTTCATAATCGATGACTTAGGAGCTGAAGCGAATGGGCATTTGAACAGAATTTCTACACCGATTACATTGATCTTTAGTTCAAATCCGACACCAAAACTTACAGTATATGCCATTGGGGCTTATTCGCCTTATTGGCAAGAGACTTTCGATTACTTCTATCAAGGCGGTTTAGGGGCAAAATATCAATTCACTCCTAAATTTGAAATAGAGCTCTTATATTCAGATTTCACTAATAAGTTCTTAAATGATAGTGGTGGACAAGCTGCGACATATAACCTAGGGCTTAGGGTAAACATCTAGTAAAACCATTTTGACTCTAAATTGACGCATAAATTCCAATATAATTTGCAGCATCTTAAAGTCAAAACGGTATCAATTTTTACCTTTGCAAGTCTTATGGTTCAAGCAAGACTAATACTCTTATTCTTTATATGTTTTCTATCTTCCTTTGGCATAATCAATGCCCAGAGCGAAAGTGCTTTGCCAGTAAACGAAATCAAATTTATAGGCTTGCAGAAGACCAAGGATCGTGTTTTAAGACAAATCCTACAATTAGAACCTGGAAAAGTAGCAAGTAAGGAGCATATTGAAAGAGACTTACAAATATTGAAAAACTTTTCTAGTATTGGAGATGCCTTTTATCAAATAGATACCATTGCAAATAAGTTAAACATCACATATGATATTCAAGAAATAAATACACTCATACCCATTATCAATTTTGGAGGCATCAAAAATAACGTATGGTTTCAAGCAGGCTTTTCTGATATCAATTTATTTGGCAGCGGCAATTCAATTAGTGCTTCTTATCGAAATGTAGACAAACGTTCTTCTGGAGAAGCTTTTTTCAGAGCACTTAGAGTTAGAGGTTCTAAATGGGGATACTCTATCAGTCTTTCGAAATGGGCCTCATTGGAACCACTATATTTTCCAGATGATGTTACTGTAAGATATAACTACGACAACAATAGCCTAGGGCTAACCGGTATTCATCAGTTTAGTTTGAATCGTTCTGTTGAATTTGGTGGCTCCATATTTGAAGAAAACTATAGAAAACAAGCTGGAGAAAACAAATCTAATCTTCCTGGACCCGATCGCTTAATACAACAAAAATATTTAGGCAAAATTGGTTATCTAGAAAATTTTGTTGACAGAATTTATTTTAGCTTAAAAGGATTTACTTGGAATTTTTTATTTCAAGAAGTGTATACAAAATCCGACAAATCAATCTTTAATCATTTTGTAATTGAATCAAAGTATTTTGCCTTACCTGATAAAGAAATAAATTTTGCCTTTAGACTGCGATTCGGGATATCAACAAATAACAACACTCCTTTTGCTCCTTTCGTTGTTGACAGTCATGTAAATTTAAGAGGCGTAGGCAATAGAATTGATAGAGGCACCGCTCAAGCCGTATTTAATGCAGAGTACAGACATACTTTTTTTCATGATGAAGATTGGGGAGGTCAATTCGTAGTATTTTCTGATTTTGGAACGTGGAGACAACCTGGAGAACAAATAGAGGATATGCTACTAGTTGAAAACTTTAGACATTTTATAGGATCAGGCGTTCGGATAATTTACAAACCAATCTATGGAGCTATATTAAGAATTGATTACGGCTTTGATTTATTCCGTCTAGATGAAAGGGGATTTGTCATTGGATTTGGTCAATATTTCTAAATAGGTAGAAAAATATTTAATGGTACAAAATCCTCTTTGAAATTGATCAAATCTAAATCCCTTGTAAGGTCTTCTTTTATTTTAATTTCAACTGATATAGCCAATATTATTTTTTACCAAAGTTATAAGTGTATCCTAATCCAGCTTGATATAAAAATGAATTTTCTTCCACATCATCATTTCCAGAAACTCCAAATAGAGAAGCACCAACAGAAAGGTTTGCCCTTTCTCCTACTGCGAATTTGATTCCAAGAGATGCACCAGGAAATTGAAAATTATTATCGGATTCAAATTGTGTGATCCATCTAGGCTCTAAGAAGATGGCTACATTTTCTGATGGATGAAAAGAAGTTATTAATCCAACATGACTTCGGAAAATAAAAACGCCATTATCACCTCCCATTTGAAATTCAAGGCCGGGATTAAAAGAAGCAGCAAATCTTGATTCTTGGTCACCGACAAACTGTAGCTTAGGAGCGAGTAGCGCATTGCCTTGACTTGAAAGAGAAAGTTGGAGATCTATTTTTTCTACCAATCCATAAGAACCATAAATCTGTAGAAAAGGCGCTGCGGCAACTCCAATTGATCCATCACTAGTATCATTGGTACCATAGGCAGAAAGGTTGACACCAAAATTGCCCTTGTTTTTTCCAGATGTTCTTGCATCTTGGAATAAACTTAATTGCGCACAGGAATTACAAAGTAATAGTAAGATTGAATAAAAAAATATCTTATTCATTTTTGATAAAATTAAACTTGTTTCGAAAAGAGAAATGAACATACAAAATTAAAGAAACCACAAAAAAAGAAAGCCCCGGTTGCCCGGAGCTTTCTTTACATTATCCTAATATGAAGAGCACCATAAGGTTACTCTTTCAGTATTGTCAATCTTAGTAACGGTTTCCACCGCCTCCACGGTTGAATCCACCACCGCCTCCACGGTTGTATCCGCCACCGCCTCCACGGTTGTCTCTGTTCTCTCTAGGCTCAGCTTTCTTAACAACGATCGTACGGCCATCAAATTCTTGGTCGTTTAGCTCGTTAATGGCAGCCATTGCCTCATCATCGTTTGGCATTTCAACAAATCCGAATCCTTTTGATCTTCCTGTAAATTTGTCCATGATGATCTTAACAGAATCAACGGCACCGAAAGCTTCAAAAGCGTCTTGCAAACTTGACTCTCTAGTGTCAAAGTTTAATTTTGCAACAAAAATATTCATAAATAAA
>CALIIW010000004.1 GCA_938018185.1 uncultured Saprospiraceae bacterium | reverse complement strand
GATGGAAAAATGCAAAGAAGAGTAAAATCTGTTGTGATTAAGCTGAGCTAAAATTTTCACATGACTATTTATATGTATCTATAAAAGTCAAACAGAATCATTATTACAAAAGTAATTTTCTTCTAATATTATTAGCAATTTAAATTTAAATGCTTGGTTCAGATACCTAGCTATTGTTTTGTAATTAAAACTCCCTTATTTTTGTAGGAATACAAATCGAATAACTAAAATCCAATCTCCAGTTAAGCAAACTATTTCAGTTATGCAGTTCAATTGAACTGCTGTTAAAACATTATAACGAATCTTTATGAACAAGATACTGCTACTGCGTATAGCTTTAAGCCAATTTGTCTTTGTGTTTCTTTTCATCAATACTCTATCTGCACAAGATGTTCATTTTACGCAATTCTATCATTCTCCTTCCAATTTGAATCCTGCTTTAACTGGTGTTTTTCACGGTGATGAACGCTTCATTGTTAATTATAGAAACCAATGGGCAAATGTTCCAGTGGATTATACAACTTTTGCTGGAGCTTATGATGGGAGAATAAATCCAAAATTTTTAGGAAAAAAAACAATAGGGGTAGGCGCTCAATTTTATTATGATCAAGCAGGAGATTCAAATCTTTTTAATACCAAGCTAGTTGGTTCAGCGGCTTACATCCATCATTTAAACGAAAGAAATGCTTTGAGTGGTGGGCTAGGATTAGGTTTTTCTTTCAGAGGGTATTCAAGTGATAATTTAAATTACAACTCCCAATTTGATGGGGAAATTTTTAACGAAAATTTAGCTTCAGGAGAAGATGATTTACTGGATACAAGCACTAAATTTTTTTTAGATGTATCGCTAGGTGTCAATTGGCACCACAACAAAAAGAAGTATACAAGATCCACATTGGATGCTGGTGTCGCACTATTTCATTTGAATAGACCAGCCGTAAATCTTTATAATGGTGATAAAGAAAAACTTGATGGGAGATTCAATCTCTTTATTGATGGAACACAACAACTGCATAGGAGATTTGATGTAAGGGGGAGAGGTTTGGCTCAATTCAAAGGTCCTGAATCTGAACTTTTACTTGGATTAGCAGGAAGGTTTTTTTTAGAACCGCATCGTTCAAAATTTTTAGCTATTCAATTAGGAATTGCTTACAGAATATTTGACGAAGGAGATGCTTGGGCGCCAAGTATAGAGTTTCAATATAAAAGTTGGACACTTGGATTTAGTTACGATTTAAACGTTTCCGAATTTCAAGCTGCAACAAATAAAAACGGAGGACCTGAATTGGCATTGATTTATAGAACTGCCAAAGCAAAAACTTTAGATGCCAAAAACTGCAAGATATTTTAGCCAATGAAAAAATTCTTAAACATATTATTCTGTTGCTTAGTAATTTCAGTTTCACTGGATGCACAAGTATTTACAGCCAATTTGGAGGCTGGAGAGGCTGCCTTTGATAGAGGAGATTATTATAAAGCCATGTCTTATTTTGAAGAAGCTTTAGCTTATGAAAAAGAAGATTATGATGTTTGGTATAAATACGCAGAGTCAGCACGACTTTTTGATTCGTATGCGAAAGCGGATGAAGCTTATGGTAAACTTGCTGAACAGGAGGATCATTCCAAGCATTTACAATCGATATACAATAGAGCACTGGTTAAAAAATTTAGAGGGGAGTATGAAAATTCCAACCTCCTGTTTGAGCAATATTTGACAAGTGAAAACAAAGATAGTCTGACTTCAATCCAGGCGAATAAGTACTTAGAAGATAACCGATGGGCAATTTCAAGAATCGAAGAGGGAACTCAAGAATACAAAATTGAAGTACTTTCTGATAAGGTAAATTCAAGCTATTCGGAATTCTCTCCTTATAAAAATAAAGACATCTTATATTTTACTTCATCAAGAGAATCTGAAAAATCTATTGATGAACAAGATGTTCAAAAGATATTGATTCAATCTAATCAGGAGCAAAGTTTTATTCTTGCTGGTGACGTAAATAGGATTGATGAACATACAGGTCATTTCACTTTGTCTCCAGATGAGAAAGCAGCATATTTTACAATTTGTAGACAAAATGAAATCTACGAATTAAGATGTCAAATATACACCGTAGATAAAGATAAAGATGGCAATTGGAGCAATGCCAAAAAATTGCCTTCAAATATTAATTTCGAAAATTCCACTTCCACACAACCAAATGTTGGATTAGATAAAAGAGGAAATAAGGTCTTATACTTTGTTTCAAATAGGGAAGAAGGTTTGGGAGCTATGGATATTTGGTATAGTCCAATCATAGAAGGAAATTATGAAGGACCATATAATTTGGAAGCACTTAATACAGCAAGTGATGACATTAGTCCATTTTTTGATATTGCAACTGCGACACTTTACTTTAGTACGAATGGTTTGCTGACATTGGGAGGATTAGATGTTTATGCTTCAAAAGTAAAAAATGGTGAATGGTCTGAGCCAAAACATTTGGGCTTGCCAGTGAATTCGTCTTACAATGATGCTTTTTTTAGCATTGACAGCGAAAGTAAAGAAGCTTATTTTTCTTCGAATAGATTGGCCTCTAAATATATTGATGATCTAAAACAAGCTTGCTGCTATGATATTTATAAAGCAAACAAACTTGTAAACGAAGTTTCTTTACTTGCTCAAACTTTTGATAAAAAATCTAAGGTTGCTTTAGAAGGGGTAAATATCGAGGTAAAGAAAAAGGAGTTAAATGAAGCTGATACTTACTATGAACCAGAGGCAACGGAGTATACTTTAAAAGTAGAAGACAAAGAAGTTTACGAAATTGTGGCTTCCAAGGAAGGATATGAAACTGAAAGATTAGAAGTCTTAGCTTCAGAATCAGAGCAGGAGATAAAGATATTTCTTAGAAATGAAGCTCCAGAAATCGTAAGTCTTAGCCATGTAGTATTTAACGAAAAAAATGAGCCTTTATATAGTATTTCTTATTGTGTGCAAAATCTAAAAACAGATTCAGTTTATTGTAGAGATAATTTAAGTGATAATAAATACAGTTTAATTTTGGATCCTTCTGTTGATTATTTGGTTGTAACCAAAAGATCTGGCTACGAAAATGATTCTACCTACATTAAGGGTAAAGAACTACTTGTAAAAGTGGGTTCTGAAAATAAGATAATATTAAAAAGTATTGCCTTGCCTCCAGTTACTAAACTGACCCT
>CALIIW010000003.1 GCA_938018185.1 uncultured Saprospiraceae bacterium | reverse complement strand
GCGGCTCGACTTGATTTTGATCCATATTTAAAAGCGATTAAGAATAAATTGGTATCCTTGAATAGCTATAGACCGGAATATTTTGACATTTCTAGTTTGAAACAAGAATCTAATTTATGGAAGTATGGTTCAGATGATTTCGCAAAAGTTATCTTTTGTGAAGGCTATGAAATGAAGAATAATCCTTTTTTCGAATCATTGCCAACCGTTCCAGCCAAAGGCGATCTGCTCGTGGTTAAGGTTCCTGACTTACAAGCAGATAGAATCTATAAGCATAAGTGTTTTTTAGTGCCCTTATTGGAACCTCAAACTTTTTGGGTCGGCTCTACTTATCAGTGGGATTTTGAGGATGAAAAGCCTACTGAAGCCAAGAAGGCATTTTTGCTTGAAAAATTGAATGTAAGTCTTAAGCTTCCTTTTGAAGTCTTAGCTCACAAAGCCGCTATTAGACCTACTGGCAAAGACAGGCGCCCATACTTAGGGGAATCTAAAACAGCTAATAATATTTTCCTATTTAATTCTTTTGGAACGAAAGGGGCTTCTTTGGTTCCTTATTGGTGTGAAAAGATGATTGATTATTTAGAAGATGGGGTAGCACTGGATGAGGAGGTTGATGTGTGTAGATTTTGAAATTATCGAACTAATTCTTTGATTGATTCTTCAACCAAAGGACTTTCTTCAATTCCAATTTTGATTTGTTCCATATCAGCTTCTGAAATTTCACCTTCGAAAGTTAATATATCAGAATCATATAGTCTAGCAAATTCATCAATCGTATAATCAAAATAGCTATTGCAATCTACATAGGAATCTATTTTGAGACCATTTTCTGAATTTGGTTTTAGCCAAACCAATGTTTCAAATGGAAATCCTCTTAATTCAATAAATTTTTTTCTTTTTTCAAATTGAGATGTACAACAAACTAAAATAAGCATATCATCAGCTGTCCTAGCGATGCATATAAAATAATGTGGTGTTATGGTATTCAATTTATCACTGCTGAAATAGTAGACTTTTCGAGGAAGAATATTAGACTTGAATAAATCTAAAGGCAACTTCATATCAGGCGGTAAATATATCCGTTTTCGAGAAATAAATCTTTGGATAAATTAAGAGAAGTTTCATCTGAATTAAATATTGGATTTCCTTTTGATTCAATAAAAAAGTCTTCATAATTCATTTCGAACCTTGAAGAACTCTTTGATTTTAAATGACCCTCAAATTTTTTCCATTCTGGATAACTATCCGATACTTCTGATAAATCAAATTCATTAAGATTTCCAAATGCTAGATAAATGTCTTTCATGACTTGAAGATCTGTTTTAGAAAAAACTTTAGTTTCTAAACTAAGCAATGATGCATAATCATATTGATCAACATTTTTGATATAAATATTTCTATATTCTTTTTCTTCAGGCGAAAGGAAATCGGTATTTTCTACTAAGTCTTTTGTGTGTGAAGCAATTGGCCCATAGTTTAATGCAAAATAAGTATCATTCAGTATTGGTCTACTGAATTTTCTTAAATGCAATCTATCTGAAAGCCAAATAAGTTTTAGCGCTTTCATTTTATTTATAGAGCCACCTTCTGAGATCGCAAAAAAGTTTAAACCTTGGACAGATTTTTTGTAATTAAATCCTAACAAATTTACATGCTATTTTATACAAATATAATGGTTTTTAAATTAAATAGTTTCAATTGATATTAATTGAAAAACAATATGTTGTTTGTTCTGCATTGATTTATCTAGACTCATTAGAATTATTTCAGCCATTTAAGCCAAGCGTAAAGCCATAATCGGCAAAAACCGTCCCTCAATACTCGTCTCTTTCTGACCAACAACCTGGAAGCCATGGTATTCATAAAAACCAGTCGAATTAGGATCACTGTCTAATAGCATGATGCTGTATCCCAACTCTTGAGCTAACACAATTGCTTCGCCGAGTAGAAGGGAACCTAGGCCATTTTTTATATAATCTGGGAGAACAAATAAGTTATCCAACTGGATATGTGTTTCATCCATGTGAACCATGGAGTAATAGGCCACGATATCAAAATCTACAATTAAATTAAAGACGATGTTTTCTTCTATGTAATCTGGAAGAATGGTCAATTCTTCGTCCCACAAAGTCATTTGTTCTTTGGAGTAGCCCCAGTGTGCTTTAGATCTTTTGGTGATTTTGCTCAGTCTTTCAGCATCAGTTGATTCGGCGGCTTGAATATTCCACTTCATTAGTTTATTCTTAATTTTCTCTTTCCATCAAAGCCATATAGAATCCGTCAAAACCATTTTGCAATGGTGTAATCGCCTGTTCTTTTAGGAGTTTAAAATTTGGATTTTGAAGGAGAAAATGATTGACTTGATCTTGATTTTCTTTTTTTAATATACTACAGGTAGCATAGACCATCTTGCCTCCCACTTTGAGCATTTGAGCGTAGCGTTGTAGAATGTCCGCTTGTAGTGTGGTAACTTCTTTTAGATAGTTAGGATCAATTTTCCACTTTGCATCAGGATTTCTTCTGAGCACACCTAGCCCAGTACATGGCACATCTAATAAGAGTCTATCAGCTTTGTCTTTTAACCTCTTTATTACCTTAGACGACTCGATATGCCTTTGCTCTATGTTGTGTGCGCCATTTCTTCGAGCTCTTAATTTTAATCGAGTTAATTTGAAGTCTTCTGTATCCATGGCAATGATAGATCCTTTGTTGGACATCAAATTAGAAAGATGCAAGGTTTTACCTCCCGCTCCTGCGCAGGCATCTATGACGCGCATACCTGGCTTAACATCGAGGTAAGTCCCGATCATTTGAGATCCGGCATCTTGTACTTCGAATAGACCGGCTTTAAAAGATTTTGTTGTAAAAAGGTTTCTCCTTTTTAACACCCTCAGCGCACTAGGGACCCCTTCTACTTCTTCCGTCTCTACCAGGTCGACTTCCAGACTTTTGATAAGGTCTTGCTTGGTCGTTTTAGAGGTGTTCACTCTTAAGAAAACATCCGCTGGTTTATTGAGAGCAGCTAGTTCTGCATCCCATGCCTCACCAAACTCTTGAAAGCCTATCTCATCTATCCAATCTGGTATAGATTCTCGAACCTTTCTTATTTCTTTCCCTCTTTCCAACTTATTGTCGAAATTAAAATTGGCTACAGCTTTAAATTCAGTCCAAGAGGGTAACTCATAGCCCCTCATTTTCAAGTGAATACCAAGGATAGACCAAAGGGTATCAGATTTGTTTTGATCGTGACTGGTACCATTGATATAATGAAGCAAGCGCCAGGATCTAACAATCTCATAGGTATGTTCTGCAATGAAAGCGCGGTCTCTAGAACCCCATTTTCGGTTAGACTTCAAGGTATATTCTATGGCTTTAGAGGCCTTTCTTTTTTCTCCAAATATTTGTGCTAAGCAATTAACTACTGCTCTTACCAAAGGTGGATGCAATCTTAAACTTGTCCTTTCTTTCATTGGCGCAAAGGTAGAATATTTGATTGGAAGATTATCTTGAATTAAGCCTATAAAAGGCTTATAACTCAAATAATATTGACTCTGGGTCTAAGTAGTTACTAAATATGGTTTTAGCACCGAGGTCTTTTAGTTTATCATCACGATTAACATCAATTCCTATGAATCGAATGCCTAGCTTTTGGCAGGTTTTAAAGTCCCAGGCACCGTCTCCAAAATAGATGATTTCCTCGGCTTTCAAATTCGATCTTTGATTTAGCTGCTCTATAGTATGTAGGGTGATTTCTTCTCTGGATTTATAATGTGAACTGTTAGAAAAAGGCAAATTTGATGGGTCAATTTCTATAGCCTCTAATTTTAATTTTGCGGAATCCTGCCAAGCCCCAGTAGCAATTCCTATTTGATAATTTGGCAAAGTATTTACTTTTCGAAAAAATTGTTTTGCTCCAGGTATTTCTTTAAAACGATCAGATGCTCGCTCTTTTTCAATTTGAAATAAGGCTAAGAGATTGGAAAGCATGGCATCATATTCACCTCTTGTTGGAATCCTATTAAATTCCCTTTGTATTATTTCTTCAGTGATGCCCCAATCTGTTACATTTTTTAATTCCGCCCAGTTTTGATTTTGAATGTTTACACCAAACGTTTTTTCGAATGCTTCTATAAAGCATTGGTCATCTACTTTTTTAGTATCGCTTAAAGTACCGTCAATGTCAAATATGATATATTTCATTCAGTTGTCCGTTAAAAAACAAGGATTAGTATTAAAGCGATGATGGCTGGAACTGCCTGTACAAAAAATATCTTTTTATCTGCCGTCATAGATCCGTATATGCCAGCTATAGCAACACAGGCTAAAAAGAAGATTGCAATGTTGTCTCTCCATTCTACATTTGAAATGAAGAAAGCCCATATTAGACCTGCTGCCAAAAAGCCATTATACAAGCCTTGGTTAGCAGCCATCGCTTTGGTTTCTGGGAATAGTTCCTTTTTAAAATTTTTAAAAACTTTAGGCCCTTTGGTTTCCCAAGCGAACATTTCAAACCATAAGATGTAAAGATGCTCTAATGCGATGATGCCGATAAGTACTTTGATTGCGATTTCCATATAGCTAAAGGTAATAATTTTTTTATTGTGGGTTTATTCAACCCCTCCTGGCCTACATTTATCATTAGTGCCAAAGAAGTTAAAATTATTAGTTTTTGAGTAGGTTCAATTCGATGATTTTACTTGTAGCTTAGATAGCTCACTTAGCCTGCCTTCAATTTATTTTGATGCTGGGCTTTTTTAAGAATATTTAAGCAAACTAAATTTATTTATAAAACGAGTATTCCTTTTACACGGGCTCCCAATTTTAATTGCCCCTTTGCTCTTCTCAAATTCTGATCCTTGTAAACGGTTTTATAATAGACATCCCCATTTAAATAATCAGTTAAAAATCGAATCCCCATTATATAGCACATATATACCGACGCATAATCTAATGAAGCTAAGTCTGGGTCTTTAATATTGTTTTCACATACTTTTATAAAGCCTTGCCGAAAGTGCGTATAGATATTTTTTATTTCAGATGCTTTTTTGATTTCTAATGCATCTTCCTTACCAGTACCAAATAGAGACCTTAAGGCATCTCCAAAATCATAAGCAATGTATCCAGGCATAATTGTATCCAAATCCAACAGCAAGGCATCTTCTTCTAAAATAATTATATTGTCAGATTTGGTATCATTGTGACAAACAATTTTTTGGCATTTGTCATCTAAAAACTGTTTGAAAGCAATTAAATGTACTCTTTCAGAATTCACTAATTCTAGGAGCTCTTTCGCTTGCTGCTTGCGGGAAGGATTACAATCAAGAAGGCTTGTATCTAGTTGTTCTATTCGGAACTCAATATCATGAAATAAAGGAAGTGTTTCTTTAAATTCTTTGATTGGAAGGAGAGTGCCAATCTTTAAAAAGGAGCCTACCGCAGTACCAAGTAAATGTAAATCACTAGAATCCTCTGGGGAAGCTTTTCGACCTTCTATGTATTTCATCAAAACCCAATACTCGGAAGCTTCATCTTGAACAAAGAGTTTTTCCTTATTTGTTTTGATATAAAAATCAGAATATTGTTGAGCGCTTGAATGGTTTGAAAAACAATCGATATTATGCAAAAGCGCAGCTATGTTTTTAAACACAGCTGCGTTTTTCTTCTGAAGGATAAAATTACTTTTCCTGCAAGTGATTTTATAAGTATCGTTTATATGACCTTCTTCCAATATTTCAAAAGAGCTGATTTTTTCTTCATCAGTCTCAAATTGAACGAAGATTTTATTTAGCTTATTAAGAATAAGTTTTCAAGTTTTCCCACAGGTTAGATGGATAGACATCTGCCTTCACCAATTTATTGATATTTTCTACGGTAGAACTCTTATCAGCTTGATAAGTAACGCCAAACCACTTAGCATCTGTATTGATAACAGAAACTTTTTCTTTTTTGACATTAATCAAAGAATCTAAGACCAATGGTAAGAAGAATTCCTTCTTTTCAGTGTGTATGTTTTCTTTAAGAAAATCTTTAAACATAATTTCCATGTATTCAAATACAGCAGGGCTGAAACCCATCAAATTCATAGAAACAATGGTCTCCTCTTGTAGTGGAAATGCTTTCTCATTTTCCTCATAAAATATTCCAGTATCTGTTCTTTCTATTTTCGTTCTTTCATTGATTTGAATCAATGCTGAAGCAGCATCTGTTTGGCAAACACCTCTTGATACATGCCCATTTTCTGAAAGCGTATTTTTTAGTTTGTACCCAATGATACAGGACTCTAAAGTATCCGAACTTAAATTTTGTAAGTAGTCATGGATTAATTGGAATGCTTCTCCTCCATAAAAGTCATCTCCATTGATAACTGCAAAAGGAGTGTTTATTTTCTCTTTAGCAACCAAAACTGCATGTGCTGTCCCCCAAGGCTTTTTACGTGTTTCTGGCAGATCAAAACTTGAAGGAATCATATCTAAAGACTGTATGCAGTAATCTACATCAATCTTACCTTCGTATTTATTTAAAAATACTTCCTTAAAATCTTCTTCTATATCTTTTCTAATCACAAAGATAACCTTCCCAAAGCCACATCTAATGGCATCATAAATCGAATAATCTATGATAGTTTCTCCTGATGGACCAAAAGCATCCATTTGCTTTAGTCCTCCATATCTGCTTCCCATACCCGCAGCCAGTATACATAACGTAGGTTTCATTTCTTCTAAATTTGTATGACAAAGATGACAAACTGAATTAATATATGTGTAAAAAGATTAATAAGTATGAAAAATAAAGTAAGTCAGATGACAAAATTCACATATATATTTTTTCCTCAAACCAAGCATTTCTGTCTCTTATCACCTAATTTTGCCACCGTTAGATCATCGTATCATCAAATTATATCAGCCAATAAACATATTACATAAAATTGTTATGTATATTTGTTTGATATAAAGAGATTTACAACCCATGTATAAATATTTATTCATTCTTGT
>CALIIW010000002.1 GCA_938018185.1 uncultured Saprospiraceae bacterium | reverse complement strand
TATGAGAATCATCAGTTTATTTTTAATTAGTTTTTTACTTTCCTTCAGCGTTAGTGTTTCTGGGCAAGGTGCCATACTAGAGGGCTATGTTTTTGAAAATAACAATAGAGGCTACTTGAATTTAGTCAAAATTGAAGTTTCCCAAATAAACGGCACTTTTAAAGATAAAACACTCAGCAACAAGGAAGGTTTTTTTACTTTGAATCTTCCAGTTGGCCAAAAGTATACCATCAAAGCAATAAAGGATGTTTTTGAATATAAAGAGATAGAAGTATCTACCGAAGGTAAAAAGATAGGAGATAAGGTCTACGCTAAAGTAGAAATGGTGAGAGAACCAGGCTACCTTTTTGATGTCACCATGGCAGAAAAATTTTATGAAGGGGCTGAATCAGTAGATGCAATAACAGGATCACTGATTGAGATCTATAATAACACAAGAGATAGTGTCGAATTGGTATTGAGTAATCATCCTTCTCACACCTTTACCTACACTTTCGAGCAAGGCAATCATTATACAGTAATGATTAGGAAGGAAGGCTACTTTACCAAGCGAATGGAAGCTTATGTAAATGTAGATGGTTGCATCATGTGCTTTGACGGGATTGATGAGATTCAACCTGGACAACCCGGCGTCTCCGACAACCTCACAGCAGGACATCAAATGGGCGTTTTAGTTGCAAACGTTGAGCTCGAAAAAATTATAGTAAACAAGCCAATTGAGGTTGAAAATATTTATTACGATTTAGGAAAGTCTGAAATTAGACCGGATGCTGCAAAACAACTAGATGGGGTGATTCATCTCATGAAAAACAACCCTTCTTTATCTATTGAATTAGGATCACATACTGATTCAAGAGGGCAGGATGAGTTTAATGCAAAACTTTCTTCTGAAAGAGCCATGGCCGCTGTAAACTACATTGTTAATATGGGTGATGTCCCTAAAAATAGAATAAGTGGGGTAGGATATGGAGAGTCTAATTTGGCTAATGGCTGTAAAAACGGTGTAAAATGTAGCGAGCGCAAGCACCAAGAAAATAGAAGAACGACAATCAAGATAACTGGCGTTTCAGATTATGATCCTTTTAAAGATAAATCTCTGGCGGAAATTATAAAGGAAGATAAGTTTGCAGAAACATTAGCAGAAATCCAAGATCAAGAAGTTTTAGAGATAAAAGAAGGGGAAGAAATTCCTGAAGAAATAAGAATGCAATTGGAAGCTCAGGCCAAAGAAGAGTCAAGTACAGCTACAATTGTAGAAAAGGCCAAACAAATTCCGCCAACCAAAGCAGAACCAACTGCGCCTGTTAAAGAAATTGTTGAAGAGGTAGTCGTTGATTCAGATGTCGTATGGAAAGAACAAAGCTCAATGGGAGAACCGACTTTAGAGACTAAAGTGGAGACACAACAATCTAATATTGAGCAAGTTGAAGAAATAATTACCGTACCTGAATCTTCTATTGGTGCTGCCATACACGATTCCCGAGAAATGGAGGTTAACAGAAAATCAAACTACGCAAGAGTTAAAACAGTCGATCCTAAATATACAGGCTATTTGATAGAATTTATGAGAGCTAGGGAAGCATTACCTACAAGCCATGAAGTATTTAAAAAGCATGGAAACATAAAAATCGATACTTTAGCTGATGGAACGGTAAGTTACATGCTCGGCGCTTTCAAAAGCAAAGGAGATGCAAATAAATTTTTGGAGCACATCATTTCTCCACAATATCCTAAGGCAAAATTGATAAAGTATGCTAATGGTTCAAGAGGTATATGACAAAAGCTATAAAAAAATCGTTTGTTTCTTCTGATGGATTAGTCCTAAATGCTTTGGAATGGCTTGCTCCAAATCCAAAGGCGCATATTATTTTGGTTCATGGTTTGGGAGAGCATATTGGCAGGTACGATCATCTAGCTTCATTTTACAACAGCAAAAGTATATCCGTAACAGGCTTTGACCTCAGAGGGCATGGTTTGTCAAAGGGCCCAAGAGGTTATACCCCTTCCTATGATCAGCTTATAAAGGATGTAGAAAGCTTTATAAATGAGTATAAAGACATTGAAATTCCTAAAATACTCTATGGACATAGTATGGGTGGTAATTTGGTTCTTAATTATTTAATGGAATGTAAAAATTCATCGGAGTTTGTTGCCTGTATTGCAACCAGCCCATGGATTAAATTGGTCAAAGAACCCCCAGCATTACTTAAGTTTGCGGCAAAAATCTTGAATAGTTTTGGTGGATTTACTAAATCAAATGAATTAGATGCAACAAGCATTTCCACTATTAAGGAGGAGGTTGAAAAATACAAAAATGATCCCTTGGTACATGATAAAGTATCTTCTGTTTGCGCTTTAGGTGTCATGAACGCAGGAGAAGCTTTAATTAAAAGCCAAAAGCAATTCCCTATCCCGCTTTTGATCAATCATGGAACGGAAGATCGGATCACTTCACATGAAGCTTCTAAGCGCTTTAGTGCGCTTCAAAAAAATGATAAAATCGAATTGAAATTGTGGGAAGGTATGTACCACGAATTGCACAATGACAAATCGAAAGAACAGCTCTTTAATCACTGTGAGCATTGGATTTGTAAATTTTTATAAATTTTTATCTCAAGATTTTTGTATTAGTGTAAAAAAAAGTACACTTTTGATGTAACCAATCAATCCTGTGACAGTCTAAAATATAGCATCCCATACTATCAGACTATATTACCGAACACAAAAAGAGAATTACTATGATTATTTTGTACATCGTTACAGGGAGCTTTGTTATTGGTGGTGGGATTGTATTCGCCTCAAATTTATTGGGAGGAAATAACAGAAAGGTTTAATTTACCTTAGTTTTTAGCCCATTCTTCACTTGTAACCTTATTAAGTCTTATTCTATTCCCCATATCTTCGTAAACTTTTGCGGCAAGCAAAGCAGCTATAATCTCTTTATCTGAGTCTTTTCCTTTCTTTTTCGTAAAATACTTTTTTACAAAATGCGTATCATATTTACCTTTTTTGAATGCATCATTTTGCATGACAAATAATCCAAAAGATAGGGTACTCTTGATTCCTTCCAACTCAAAAGCCTTAATTGCCTCTATCATCTTTTCTATTGCAAGGCTTCTCGTTTCTGCATGCACAACTAGTTTTGCCAACATTGGATCATAATGGATTGGTACCTCCATTCCTTCCCTGTAACCGCTGTCCAGTCTGACGCCGTCCATGGCTGGAATACTAAATTTTTCTAAGTTTCCAATGAAAGGGAGAAAGTTGTTTTCTGGATCTTCTGCATAAATCCTAACTTCAATGGCATGACCGGTCATGCTGATATCTTCTTGTTTAATAGATAACTTTTCTCCTCTTGCAATCTTTATTTGCAGCTCCACTAAATCCAAACCAGTTATCATCTCAGTGACAGGATGCTCTACTTGGAGCCTTGTATTCATTTCTAAAAAGTAAAAATTCTTTTTACTGTCAAGTAGGAATTCAACAGTACCAACACCTTCATAATCACAAGATTGTGCCACTTTAACTGCAGCTTCACCCATTGCCTTTCTAATGGTATCATTTAAAACTGCAGAAGGCGCTTCCTCTACAACTTTCTGATGCCTTCTTTGAACAGAGCACTCCCTTTCAAACAAGTGCAAATGATTGCCATGACTATCAGAAATGACTTGAATCTCAATATGCCTTGGAGAGCTAATGTATTTTTCAATAAATACAGAACCATCTCCAAAAGCAGATTCTGCCTCACTAATGGCTCTTTTCATCTGTTCACCCAGTTCTGATTCTTTCTCAACGACACGCATGCC
>CALIIW010000001.1 GCA_938018185.1 uncultured Saprospiraceae bacterium | reverse complement strand
TTTTGGTTTATGTGCGGGAGAGTACTCTGTTACTGTAACGGACATGGCAGGAGCATTCGTAACTGAAACTTTTCTTCTTGAAGAGCCAGATTTATTATCCTTTACTTTTGATATAGAAAGAGAATCAGCGATGCTTACTGGAGATGGTTCAGCAGAGGTATTTGTTGCAGGAGGAACTGCTCCGTTTAGTTACCAATGGAATAATAGTACAGGACATACAACTGCTTTTTGTGATAACCTTACTTCAGGAACATACTTCGTAGTTGTATCTGATGCTAATGGTTGTATGAAAGTTGATTCTGTTTTTGTAGGAGTTGAAGGAGTAGAAAATGAAATGTGCATGACTGCAAGAAACATTATAACACCAAGTTCAGACGGAGGAGATGGCCTTAACGACAACTTTCTTATTGCCTGTGCACTTGATACCAACATGGAGTCAAATACTTTAGAGATCTTCAATAGATGGGGACAACTGGTTTGGGAAGGAGATAATTATCAAAATGACTGGGAAGGTGTGAATCAAAGAGGCGCTATTCTGCCAGCAGGTGGATACTTCTATGTCTTCTTAGTTAATTGGGATGATGGAACTTCTGAACAGTACAAAGGACACATAACCATATTAAGAGAATAATATTGATCAATAAGAATTAGAGCAAAGAGGCTCGAGGAGCCTCTTTGCTAATTTGAAAATATATTCCAGAATCGAATAAATATTTTAAAAATGAAAAAATTAATCTTAGCTGTATCAATGCTCTTTGCTTTTGGTTATTTAGCAGCACAGGATGAAGCGATTTTTACTCAATATCATCTAAACCCAACCTTGATAAATCCAGGAGCAACTGGCTTCAAAGGACATTCTACTGTTCACTTGAATACAAGATTGGCTTGGACAGGATTTCCTGGTTCTCCAGAATCTTATGCCTTATCTTATAATGGGGCAGTAGGAGAATCTTTTGGATTGGGAGCGATGATTTTTAATGAAGAGATTGCTTCTTTAAGCAGAATGAGAATTCAATTAAACTATGCATTCTTATTCAATAGATTTGAAAATTACAAAATTGGTATTGGCCTTTCAACAGAATTAGAAAGACATTCTGTACCAAGTTCTGTTTTGCAAAACCCACTTTTTGATCCGGGAGATGCTTTGTTGATTGAGACAACAGATGGAAGATCCTTCTTTGATGCTTCCCTAGGTTTTTGGGGAACCTTTAAAGAAAATACTTTCTTTGGAGTTTCATTTCCAAACTTGATAAGTCAAACAATTGATGATATCGGAAATACAGGAGCTGTTGGAGAACAAGAGTCTACTTTTTTTAGATACTACATGGCTAACATAGGACATTCATTCAAGGTGAAAGACATGGACTTTGTATTAGAGCCTTCTTTGATGTTGAGAAAAGTTAGACATGCACCTTTTCAATTAGACTTCAATGTAAAAGCAAAATTCTTAGATGAACGAGTGATTACTGGTTTGCAATATAGATCAGGAACAGGAGGAGCAATTGGACTTTTACTAGGTACAAAGATCAATGCATTGAAAGTTTACTATTCATACGATATGTCCTTCCAAAGATTCCAAAGATACAACGCGGGCTCGCATGAGATTACGTTGAGCTTTGAATTTGGACAGAAAGATAAAGACAGAGCAGCTAAGTTTAGATAATAAATAAAGCTGCCTAAAGAAACGGTTTTTGGGATGGTCTCTCTTCGCAACGGCGAAGGGGGGCTTCTCAAAATCAAATTATTTTATACTATTTTTTATACCGAATTACACCGAATTACTCAGTAGAATTGACTGCTACTTATCCATAAACCGTCTTATTTGTTTGCCGCAACTTTTATACAATAAGTTCACAAACAACTAAGCCTTTTTTTATCCCCTCACTTCTGGTTTTGTAGCCACTTATTAGCATTATTGACCGATTATTAAAATAAAGTTTTAGTACCAAAATTTTCCTTATTGGAATGTTGAGTGCTTCTTTACATATAAACCGTATTGCATCCAAAGATCTTGTGCGTCTTTTGGGCTTTATCCTTTTACAGCTTGTAGTTTCTGTAAATGGTTTTGCTCAATGCACATTGGCATGTAACAATAGCGTACAGGTTGCTTTAAATAGCACTGGAATGACTGTTGTCACGCCTTCAATGATCATGCAGGGTGCAGGTACCAATTGCACCAATTTAGGGGTAGAGGTATTTGATACCAATGGCTTGCCTATTGGTGATATGGTTGATTGTTCTCATGTAGGCCTTTCTTTGACAACGCATTTAATAGACTTAAATACTGGAAATTATTGCGCATCAACAATTAACATAATTGATGCCATTGCACCTGTTTTAAGCTGTCCTGAGCTATTCATCTTATGCAATGCTCCTTCTTCTCCAGACTCTATTGGCTATCCACTAGCTACAGATAATTGTACTGTATTTACAAATGCAGATTTAAGTTTTTCAGAAAACATTGTTGATTTACCTTGCTATTCTTCACAAAACGGAAATGTAGTAACCGCAAGAATTGACCGTACCTGGACCGTCACTGACGGTGAAGGAAACTGGACTTCTTGTGTACAAGAAATTTATTTATTAAGATCTCTATTGTCTGATGTTGTATTTCCTAATCATAAAGATGGATTGGCTGATCCTAAACTTACCTGTAGTTTGGATGATCCAAATGATCTGACTATCGCAGGAGAACCAACCATAGGTGGAAGACCTATTAACAATGCTGGCTATTGCGAAATCGCAACCTTTTTTACAGATCAAACTTTTCCTTCTTGTGGAGGTTCTTATAGAATTTTAAGAACATGGACAGCGCACGATTTTTGCACAAATCTATCTGAAGATTTTATACAAATCATAGATGTAGAGGATAACATTGATCCTATTTTTTCTTGCCCTTCAGATATAACCTTAAATACTTCTGCAAATAATTGTTCGGCCAATGTACTACTGCCAACTGTAAATGCAACAGATGAATGTTCTTCTGTAACAGTACAAGCATCTTGGGATTTTGGAACCGGCCTTGGGCCACATCCGGATGTTCCAGTTGGAACCCATCTAGTCACCTATACCGCTACCGACGATTGTGGAAATTCTAGTATATGTACCATCAGTGTCACCGTACAAGATGTAAATCCTCCGACACCCATTTGTGAGAATAATTTGTCGGTCAGTTTGCTGCCCGATGGTAGCGCCCGGATATATGCCAGCGTTTTTGACGAGGGAACAAATGATAATTGTGCTATTGATCGATTTGAGGTGAGCCGTAATGGTTTGCCTTTTTCTGGTTTTGTGGACTTTTCTTGCGCAGACCTAACTAGCCCTGTTTCAGTGCAGTTTAGAGCATTCGATATTTATGGTCTTTACAACGATTGTTGGATCACTGTCAATGTAAATGACAATTATTTTCCAGCACTTACTTGCCCTGCTAATATTACCATCGATTGCGAAGAGGATTATGAAGATTTAAATATTGTTGGCCAAGCAACTGCAACGGATGCTTGCGGTTTGGACACCATTTATTACACAGATAATGTTTCTTTAAATTGTGGAAACGGTACAGTAACTAGGGAATGGACAGCAATGGATGTTTCAGGAAATAGCACTACTTGTACGCAGCTTATTACTGTTGTTGACAATAACAATTTTACGGTCAATTTTCCACCAGATGTAACAATTGATCTTTGCACTAATTCAACAAATCCTTCTAATACTGGCAATCCTTTAATTACAGGAGATGCCTGCAGAAATATTGCCATTACGCATACTGATCAAACTTTTACTTCTCCTACATACTGCTATACTTTGATAAGAACTTGGGTAGTAATTGACTGGTGTGAATACGATCCTAATTCTGGAAACAACGATGGCTATTACACACATGGACAAATCATAGAAGTTTCAGACAATAGTTTGCCTGTCATTTCTTGTCAAGGTTCTGTGATTGCTTTGGATACTTCAGCAAACTGTTCTGGAATTTATGTAGTTGTTCCTTTGGCTTCTGCGGTAGATTGTGATCCTAATGTTACAATAACAAATGATTCTCCTTATGCCTTGGCTTCAAGTGAAGATGCATCGGGGATTTATCCATCAGGAATTCATACGGTGAATTATACTGCAATGGATAATTGCGGAAACTCAGCTGTATGTACAACGACCATCGAGGTGAAAGATGGGAAAGCACCGACAGTTGTTTGTATCAATGGATTTTCTGCAAGTATTTCAGCTTCGGGAATAATTACGATTACACCAGCTATGCTGATTAGTACTGCTGTTGATAATTGTAGTAATTATTCAGATTTAACTTTTGATGTTTTTCCTAGCACATTTACTTGTGCAGATCTTGGTGTTCAGAATGTAACTGTTACGGCAACAGACCTTGAAGGGAATGTAGGGAATTGTAACACTTACATTACCATACAGGATAATGGAAATAATTGCACAGGTTCAACAGCTACGATCGCTGGCAAATGTATAAGAGAAGATGGAGCTTTTGTTCAAAATATAGAAATGAATATTTCAGGTGGTCAAACGGGTATGATCCAATCAGACGCTAACGGACTTTATGATTTTCCTTCCTTGCCAACTGGGACTAATTATGTTATTACGCCAGAGCGAAATGTAAATCATGGATTAGGCATAAGTACCTTTGATATTGTACTTATAAGACAACACATTTTAGGTACGAGTTATATAACTTCTCCTTATAAATTGATAGCCGCCGATGTTAATAATTCTGGTTCCGTTTCTACTTTTGATATTGTCCAGATCAGACAAATGATTCTGGGTGCAATTATTGCTTTTCCTTCAAACCAATCTTGGCGTTTTGTGGATGCAGATTTTGTTTTTCCAAATCCAACTAATCCATGGCAAACTACTTTTCCAGAGTTTCATGCTTGCAATAATTTAATGGGTAATGAAATCGACGTTGACTTCATAGCTATTAAAATAGGAGATATCAATTATTCTGGTTCAACCAATACTTTTCAAGAAGAAGAAACACAGGGAAGAAATTTGTTTGAATCGATAAAAATAAATTTAGAAGCAGATCCTCTTAAAGTTGGAGAGGCGTTTTCGCTAAGGATGAAAAGTTCAAATTTTGAGGAGCTGATCAGCATGCAATTCGCTTTAAAATTTGATGTAGATAAATTAGAATTTGTTGAAATAAATGAAACTAGCAATGCCTTATTTGCTGAGAAAAACATTGGATTGAAAAATGCTACCAATGGCTTGATACTTTTTTCTTGGGATGAGGCTATGGGAAAAAGCTTAAGCCAAGTGGATGATATTGTTGAGCTTAAATTTTTATTAAAAGAGGAGGCAAAACTTGAAGAACTTTTCATTTTAGATGATCGCAATTTAAAAAATGAAGTTTATAACATAGATTATGAATCCACTGTCGTGGAATTTGACTTTATAGAAAGTATAAAGACGGAAATTAAAATAAACCAGGATAATCCAAGTAGAAATTTTGCTGGACAGAATTTTCCTAATCCAATGAAATACCAAACAAGTATTCCAATAGAATTGATCGAAGATGCAAAAGTTGACATTTCATTCTACAATGAATCAGGTAAAAAATTGCATGGTATAACAAGAGATTTACTTAGTGGAAAGCATGCTATAAATGTGAATAGAAGTGAACTTAAGGTAGCTGCTGGACTAGTGTTCTACCAAGTGGTAATTAATGATGAAATGCCCGTCAGCTATAAGATTATATTGACGGATTGACGTAATATTTTTCAAGAAAAATACCCAAAAGTTGTATTGTTTAAGAATTAAAAAGCCCCTAAATTGTAGTATAATTAGTTGATTAACAGTGAGCTAATAAAATAAAAAACAGATTAAAAATTCCTGAAAACCGTAAAGAAAAAGCACTTAAATTAATTTGCTTTTATTCCTTTCAGAAATGTTACTACCCCCAAAATTTTAAGTTTTACATCCTATTACTATCCTACAAAAATAGTAACATTCTTAATCCTTTCGGAAATTTAATCAATCGTTTATTGACCGATCAGATGTTTTCATTTGATCCTCAAACAGAATAGATAAGGTCTATTTGTTTGAATTGGGCTTTCACCTGTATGGGTGTGAGACTAGATAGCTATAGAAATTTTTTTATAACCGATTTATTAATAAAAAATTCAAACCCATGAACAGATTACGACAACTCTTTTTACTAGTTGTATGTCTGGGAACCGTAGTTCTTTCATTTGCGCAATCTCAACCTGCTGCAACTTGTGATTATACATTAGAATTGTATGA